>JALZHU010000175.1 GCA_030860695.1 Actinomycetota bacterium | reverse complement strand
CCTGTACTGTGCCAAAACTCAGCACTCGGGAGTGACCTGGGGTTTCGTTCACTCCACCTGAGCATGACATGATCGCGAGCCGTGCTGTTCCGACTACTGTATTTGATCTCTGTCACGATGTTCGGCTGGCTTGGGCTGCTTGCCCGCAGCACCGCCGCCAAGAATATCGAGATCTTGATCCTGCGCCACGAAATCACGGTGCTGCGCCGTCAGGTCAAACCTCGCCTGTCCTGGCCGGACCGAGCACTTCTGTCCGCCCTGACCCGCCGACTCCCTCGCCAACTGCATCGGCATCGGATCGTCACCCCCGCCACCCTGCTGGCCTGGCACCGCCGCCTGATCTCCAGGAAGTGGACTTACCCCAGCCGGTCCGGCCGGCCGCCCATCAGCGAGGAGGCCCGGGACCTGGTGCAACGCCTGGCACAGGAGAATCCGGCCTGGGGCCACCGTCGCATCCAAGGCGAACTCGCTGGACTAGGGCACCGCCTGGGCACCGGGACCATCCGCCGCATCCTCGCCGCCGCCCGCCTCGGGTCAGCACCACGCCGAGCAGACACCGACTGGCGAACCTTCCTGCGCGCTCAGGCCACCGGGCTGCTGGCCACCGACTTCTTCACCCTCGACACCATCACGCTGCGCCGGCTCTACGCTCTGTTCGTCATGGAGGTCCGCACCCGCACGGTGCACGTTCTCGGGGTGACCGCTCACCCGACCGCGGCCTGGACCACCCAAGCCGCTCGCAACCTTCTCATGGACCTGGGCGATCAGATCACCACGTTCCGCTTCCTCCTGCGCGACCGGGACGCCAAATTCACCGATGGCTTCGACGCCGTCTTTGCCTCTGAAGGGCTCGGCATCGTCAAGATCCCTCCCCGCACGCCGCGAGCCAACTGTTATGCAGAACGGTTTATCCGCAGCGTCCGGGAAGAATGCACCGACAGGATGCTGCTCTACCACGAACAACACGCCCGCACCGTTCTTGACCAGTACGAGCGCCATTTCAACGACCACCGGCCACACCAAAGCCTCAACCAACACCCACCCAGCCACCATCCAAACACCATGATCCCCCTCGACGCCCCAATCCGGCGTCACCGAGTCCTCGGCGGAGTGATCAACGAGTACCGCCGAGCGGCCTAGCCCGCCCAGAGAAACACCTGGCTAAAAGCCTGAATCGGATTTTGGCACGGTACAGGGATCATTACCTGCCCGGCCTAGCTTATCGATCCCCGTGCCCGTGACCTATCCGATCAGCAGGTCGCATATGACGCGGGCCATGACCAGCTGCTGGATTTGCCCGGTGCCTTTCAGGCCGAATTCACTACGACAGTATCCCCACGGGGCTACGACGCGACGACGCCGAAAATGCGGCGATCTAAAGTTTGATCGTGTCATCGAGTGGAGTGCTGAGAGGAATGATGATGTTGGTTGCCTTGACGGGGTGATCGCTCTGCTGCCCGGTAAGCATCCGCTGGGGTCGCTGCCAGTACTGGCACACCTTCGGCAACGCCAAGTGTGCGGCGCTCGCTGACAGTGAACACACGGACTGACAGCGTCCTACCCCACGTGCGTTACGACGGTGTGTCACCGTTGTCGTGAGCTGGCCGGTGGGCTGGGCCTGGGCCCTACTCCTCCTTGCCATCCCGCTGCCCGGCTAGGCTTCTCGACGTGACCACAGGTTAATGGTGGCTGGAGGCCTCGCGCAGCGCTGTTGACGTTGGTGGCACGATATGGACGATCCGTTGTATGGGTAAGACGTCGTTGCACCCGTCTAACGACCTTGGCGCGCGGGGGCCGGTCCAGGTCATGGCCCTATCTGTTGGATTCCATGGCGCAGCGTCAGGAGATAGGGGCCACGTTCTCCAGCGGCTGCAATCACCGTAGGCGTCACTGAAAGGTGAAACAACGGAGCCGCCACGCGCAGCGACGTGAGCGGTGCCGCGGTGGTGGGATCCCAGATCCGTACCTGCCCGTCGGTGTCGGCGGAGGCGAGCCAGGATCCGTCCGGGGCCACCGCCAAGGCCTCCACCCAGCCGGTGTGGCCGGTAAGGGTGTAGCGTGCGATGCCATCGGCCGGTTTCCAGACCCATATCTCCTCATCTTCGCTGGCGGAGGCCAGCCAGGACCCGTCCGGAGCGACCGCCAACGCCAGCACCGTGTCGGTGTGGCCGGTGAGGGTGTGGCGTACGGCACCTGTGACCGGGTCCCAGATTCGCACCTGCCTGTCGTATCCGGCGGAGGCCAGCCAGGATCCGTCCGGGGCCACCGCCAACGCCCGTACTCCGCGGATGTGGCTGGTCAGGACGTGGCGGATGGCGCCGGTGACCGGGTCCCAGATTCGCACCTGCCTGTCGTGACCGGCGGAGGCCAGCCAGGACCCATCGGGGGCCATCACTAAGGCGCTGACCCCGCGGGCGTGGCCGGTGAGGGTGTGGCGTGCGTTGCCGGTGGTGAGATCCCAGATCCGCACTTCTCCGCTGGTGTCGGCGGAGGCCAGCGAGGATCCGTCTAGGGCCACCGCTAGCACCTCGACCGCGTGCTGGTGGCCGGTGAGGGTGTGGCGTGTGCTACCGGTGGTGAGATCCCAGATCCGCATTTCTCCGCTGGTGTCGGCGGAGGCCAGCGAGGATCCGTCTGGGGCCACCGCTAGCGCGCTTACGCCGCGGGTGTGGCCGGTGAGGATGTGGCGTGCGCTGCCAGTGGTGACGTCCCAAATTTGTATTTCTCCGCTGGTGTCGGCGGAGGCCAGCGAGGATCCGTCTGGGGCCACCGCTAGCGCGCTTACGCCGCGGGTGTGGCCGGTGAGGATGTGGCGTGCGCTGCCAGTGGTGACGTCCCAATTTTGTATTTCTCCGCTGGTGTCGGCGGAGGCCAGCAAGGATCCGTCTGGGGCCACCATCAACGCCCACACCCCGCCGCTGTGACCCGTGAGGATGTGGCGTGCGGCACCGGTGGCCGGGTTCCAGACCCGCACTTGTCTGTCGTATCCGGCGGAGGCCAGCCAGGATCCGTCTGGGGCTACCACCAGCGCCCACACCCCGCCGCTGTGACCCGTGAGGATGTGGCGTGCGGCACCGGTAACCGGGTCCCAGATCCGCACTTCCCCATCTTCACCGGCGGAGGCCAGCCAGGACCCATCTGGAGCCACCACCAACGCCCACACCCCGCCGCTGTGACCCGTGAGGATGTGGCGTGCGGCACCGGTAACCGGGTCCCAGACTCGCGCTTTCCCATCTTCACCGGCGGAGGCCAGCCAGGACCCATCTGGAGCCACCACCAACGCCGACGCCCCGCCGCTGTGACCGGTAAGGGTGTGGCGTGCGCTGCCGGTAACCGGGTCCCAGACCCGTATCTTGCCCTCGAAGTCTGCGGACGCCAGCCAGGACCCGTCCGAGGCCGCCACCATCGCGCCCACCGTGCGGGTGTGACCCGTGAGTGTGTGGCGTGCGCTGCCAGCGGCTGGATCCCAGATTCGCACTTCCCCGCCATGGTCGGCGGAAGCCAGCCAGGACCCATCGGGGGCCACCACTAAGGCGTCCACCACGCGGGTGTGGCCGGTGAGGGTGTGGCGTGCACTGCCGGTGGTGAGGTCCCAAACCCGCACCTGCTTGTCGTGACCGGCAGAAGCGAGCCAGGACCCATCCGGGGCCGCCACCAACGCCGACACCGCGCCGGAGTGGCCGGTCAAGCTGTGACGAGCAGTGCCGGTGGCCGGGTCCCAGATCCGCACCTCCCCGCCGGTGTCGGCGGAGGCCAGCCAGGACTCATCCGGGACCCCCGCCAACGTCGCCACCCTGCGGGTGTGGTCTGTTGGGACCCGCGACAGCGGGGGGTGTGGCAGGTCGGGCGGTGTGGTGATGGCCCGCAAGTGCGGCGTGGTCAGCCCGGCGACTAGCTGCTCGGCGATCGCTTTGGTTGAACCATCACCAAGCAGTCGGGTGGCCAGGGTGGCCGCCAGCGACCCCGGGGGGTGCAGCGGGGTCAGCACGTGGGCGTTTTGCCGCACTGCGGTCCCCAGCGCCCGAGACAGCGGGTCGTCGGACAGGGTCAGGTCAGCTTCCAGCCCGGCCGGTCCGACATTCTCAAGTTTCCCGACCAGCCACCCGGGATGGTGCAGGCACGCCCGCAGCTGCAGGCCCAGTCCAGCAGCATGGAGGTGAGTAGGTAGCCACACCCACAGATAGGCCTGCGCTGAGGGCAGCTGCCACCACTCGCTCGTCCCGCCCCCATCCGGAACGAGACTGCGGTGGGCGTCAATCAGCAGTCGATGCAACTCGCTGCGCCGATGGCGGGTCTGTTCCCGAAGGTAGGCGTGGATGACGTCATGCAATCCCAGCTGGTCGTGCCGATAGTCGCTGATCAAAGCCAGCTCGGCCAGGCGCTGGCAATACCGTCGGGTTTGAAACGCCGACCACCCTGCCGTGCTGTTCCAGTACCGGATCAGCACGCCGACTGGAATCGCCGTGTCCTCTCCAAACACTGCCAACTCCAAATAGCGGGCCCGCTGCTCGGCAGTCAGCCTGCTCAGACTGACCTCGATCGTTCGGGCCACCGCGGTATGCCGCTCCTGGTCATCGGTAATATCCAGCGAACTGGGGCCCGTCGTCCGTAATTCGTGCAAGATTTCGCTCATCGACTCATCGGCTCGGCGACCGGCGTTCAGGTCGGCGCGGACGGCGGCATTGACTAAGCCGAGCAGTACCGGCCACCGCCCCGTCGCCGCCAACAACGCTTTCACCACAGCGCCAGACGCCCCGGCCGCCCCAGCGGTGAGCAGCTGCTGCGCCTCGTCGTGAGCCATCTCATCGACCACCACCGGCTGCACCCAGCCCGGCAAGACCCCCCGGATACGGGTGGTGAACAACCGCACCGTCGCAGGGCCGCCCATCAGGAACGGCTCCACTTGCGTTGCGCTCCACACGTCTTCCACAACCAGTAACACCCGCTGATCCCCCAACGCACGCCCCAACTCCGCACCCGCCGCCAACGGATCTGTCAACCCCGGCCGCTCACCGCCTAACAGGCCGACTGCGTTTGCGACCTTGTCAGCCAGCTCCGGCCCGATGGCCTCCTCGCCGACGGTCACCCACACCACCCCGTCGGGGAACCGCTCCTGGACCTCCTGGCGGTGCACCAACAGCCGAGCCAACGTCGTCTTCCCGAACCCCCCAGCGCCCCACAGCCCGGTCGTCATCCCCACCGCGCCCGCGCCCGGCCGGGTGACCGCCCTCCCTAGCGCCGCCATCAGTTCTGGGCGGGCAATCTCATCACCCCGCAACGGCGGCACCGCGAACACCGGCCCCCGCGATCCCACCACGCCGTCGGCGCCGACCCGCTCCAGCGTGATTAGCGCCTGGTATAGCTCTTCGCTTAGCCCCTCGGGCGTGGTGAACGTCGCTACGGTCAGTCCGCCGTCGACCAGCCGCGCACGAAACGCCGCCTGGCGCACACCATAGTCAAGATCGACAAACAGATCCTTCGGGCCCACCGCCTCCTCCCCGAGTAAAAACACCAGTCGAGGTAAACCAGCCTCGCTGGCCACCTCAAACTCCAACTCCACGTATGACAGCTCCGGTCGATCCCGCACCGGCGAGCCGTACCGAAACCCCACCACCGCGACATACACATCGGCGCCCAACACCACGTCCCGGCACACTTGTGCCGGCTTGCCATCCCGCGCGCTGAAATACGCCATGTCATAGACCGCATCCCCGGCCCTGGCTATCGCCCGCTCCGCCGCCGCCACAAACGACCCCCCAGCCGGAAACCGCCGCAACTCCGACGCATGACTCAAAAACACGCGCCGCGGCCGTAACACGACACCAGCATCTCATCCGGCACTGTTGCGTCGATAGATGACAGGCTTGGGCAGGCTGGGTTGATGCGTCGTCGCTGTGTTCGAGTACCAGTTCCGAGGTCTGGTTTCGCTGGGTTCCGGTTCCCGTCGGATGTGATCTTGGTTGCGGTGCGCTGGTACCTGCGCTACGGGCTTTCCTACCGGGATGTGGAAGAGCTGCTGGTCGAGCGCGGCGTCACCGTCGATCACGTGACGGTGTACCGGTGGGTGCAGCGGTTCACCCCGCTGCTAATCGATGCAGCACGTCCTTGCCGGCATGCCCCCGGAGATCGTTGGTTCGTGGACGAGACGTATGTGAAAGTGGCTGGGCGGTGGGTGTACCTGTACCGGGCGATCGACCAGTACGGCCAGGTCATCGACGTCCTGATCTCCCCGAAGCGAGAGCTGGCAACCACCCACCGGTTTTTCATGCGCGCCTTGGTGCACGGCCGGTGCCCGACCGAGGTGACCACCGACCGGGCAGCCGCCTACCCGCGAGTGATCGAGCAGCTGTTTCCCGCTGCGTGGCACGTCACCGAGCAGTACGCGAATAACTCCGTCGAAGCCGATCATGGGCGTCTGAAGTCCCGGCTGCGGCCGATGCGCGGTCTGAAACAACTCCGCTCGGCACGAGTGATCAGCGCCGGGCACGCATTCATGCAGAACCTCCGACGCGGCCACTACGAACTCGGGACCGAGGAACCAGTGAACTTACGGGTGCTGGCTGCCTTTGACGAACTGGCCCTGGCGATCTGACCAACCCGGGCATCAACGCTCTCGCCCGTCCCAGCTTTGCGCAACGCAACAGAGCCCTTTGGCCACCGCCAGCACCGACCAGGCCGTCAGGTTGTGGGATCTCAGCGATCGGGATCGGCCCCGCCAGCTCGGCCAACCCCTGACCGGCCACACCGGCACGGTGAGCACCGTGGCATTTGCCCCCGGCGGGCGGACCTTGGCCACCGCCAGCGCCGACGCGACCGTCAGGTTGTGGGATCTCAGCGATCGGGATCGGCCCCGCCAGCTCGGCCAACCCCTGACCGGCCACACCAGCGCAGTGAACGAACTGACGCTTGCTCCCGACGGGCGGACCTTGGCCACCGCCAGCGCCGACGCGACCGTCAGGCTGTGGGACCTCAGCGACCGAGATCGACCCCACCAGCTCGGCCAACCCCTGACCGGCCACACCAACGCGGTGTTGGCCGTGGCGTTTGCCCTGGATGGGCGCACCCTGGCCACCGCCAGCACCGACCAGACCGCCATCTTGTGGCAGCCGCCCCGGCCCGACCTGTTCCCCGGCGGAGGGATACGAGAAGCCTGCGCCCGAGCCGGCGGACCGCTGGACAAAGCGACGTGGGACCAGTACGCCCCCCGTGTAAGCTATCAGGATACGTGTGTTGACCGTTGATCCATCAGGTCAGCCGTCCTGTCGCTTGACGGGGGACTGTTGCATCCAAGGCGAAGGGCGTCCTCGCCCTGCCTCGAAGCGGGAAGGAAGGTCCCTCAGGCACCTTGAAGAACCGTAACAAACCGGGTATCTGAAGGCCTGCTGCATGGCTTCTGTGCCAGCAGGTGGATCACCTCGGGCGAGCCGATCGCTTAATGCAACAGTGCCCCGCCTCGAGGCCACCTGGAAGCGGAGGTTCTGTCCAGATCAAGCCACCGGTGGGTGGGCGAGGGGTCGGTCCGGCACCGAGATGAGCTCGTGCGGTCAGTCCCTCAATCGAGTCACAGTGTCGAGCGCACTCGTCGCGGTGCGTCGTGGTCCACGTGGTCTGCGTCGGGGCGCCACGTCACGATCCTCAGGGCGGGCGGCCGCCTCAATGTCCGAGACAGCCGGTCGCGGTGCACCTCAGGAGGCGACCAGGTTGTCGATCTGGTTGATCGACAATGTGGCGCCCTCGACCACGCCCATGTCCAGTACCTGCTGCAGCGCCTCGGCGGACTCGTAGGTGCTCACGTAGGTCGCGCGAGTGCCGCCGTCGTGCTCGGTGAAGGTGTAAACGTTCTTGGAGACCGACATTCCTGGCGTCGGGTTGAAGTCCAGGTCGTGTGGGGCTCGAATATAGGATTGTGGGGTTGACCTGCACGTTTTGGGTGCTCGGTTGGGGTCATGATGCGATCTGATACTCGCTGGTGAGCCCGTCGAGGATCGGTCTGCGGCGAACTTCGTGGTCGTCGGGGTTGATCATACGCGGGGGATGGGTCTCGGCCTGGGCCGGTGCAAGTTGCCTGAGCGTCCGGTGTGGCCGCGCGGTGTTGTAATGGTGCAGGTAGATCGTGAGGATCCGGCGTAAGTGGCGTTCGTTGACAATCAGGATCCGGTCGAGCAGCTCGCGGCGCAGTGTTCCGATCATGCGTTCGCAGATGGCGTTGGCCCGTGGCGCTCGGGGTGGGCTGGTGAGGATCCGGATGTTGTCCGCGGCGAAGACCGCATCGAACGCGTTGGTGAACCGGGAATCCCGGTCTCGGAGCAGGAACTTGACGGAGTTGACACGGTCGCCGAGGTCTATCAGCAGGTTGCGAGCGGCTTGAGTGGTCCATGCACCGGTCGGGTGTGCCGTTACTCCGACCAGAGATGCTCGGCGAGAACCATGCTCGACCGCGATCAGCGCGTAGATCCGGGTGAGGAACACGGTGTCTACGTGCACGAAGTCGATGGCCAGGACAGCCTTGGCTTGGGTGAGGAGGAACTGTCTCCAGGTCGAACTGGACCGGCGAGGTGCGGGGTCGATGCCAGCGTCGTGCAGGATCTGCCACACGGTGGAGGCGGCGATGCGATGGCCGAGCCGGACCAGTTCGCCCTGCACGCGCCGGTGTCCCCAGGTGGGATTCTCCGTTGCCATGCGAATCACGAGTTTCTTGATCGTCGGTGCGGTCGGGGGACGTCCCAGTCGACGGTGTGCGGTGTAGTCCCATCTTCGCGAGACGAGCCTGCGGTGCCAGGCCAGGATGGTGGCAGGAGTCACCGGAAAGACTTCTGCCCAGCGGCGGCGCGGCAGCAGCCGGGACAAGGCGGCCAGCCACGCCCGGTCGGCGTGCGTGTAGCGCACCCGGGCAATCTGTCGGCGCAATACGGTGTTCTCGTGTCGTAAGACGAGCAGTTCGGCATCCTTGCCCAGGTCTCGCCGCACCAGCACCATGGTCAGACCGAGCAGACAACGCACCAACCGGTACAAGATCGACAGTAACGGCATCCGACGATCATCCACGACCGACCAGCGCACGAAGAGCGCAGGTCAGGCACTGCATCGCGTTACCGAGCCCCACACGATGGCGCCACGTTCGAACGCTGGGTCCGATCCCCTGCCGGCATCCGCAACCGGAGATCGGATTCGTTCCACCTCCGAACAACGGCCGAAGCTAACGCACTCATGCAGCCGACGAGAGAGCGTCCCGCCGAACACCTCGACCGAGCCTGGCCGGGCATCGATCGTGACGCCAGTTACCAAGTAGCCGACGAGCGGGTTTCTCGCGAGCGGTACACCGCCTGCGCGCTGGAGACGGCGATGAGTTGACGCGACGGTGGTCAGCGGCTGACGTAGCGGTAGAGCCCGTACCCCTGCCCGGCTCCCGTCGTTACGCCCCTCTACAGGATCCCAGTACCTGTTATCTCTCTACCCCGGCAATGAATTCTTCCTGGGCGCTCGTCTCGACGGCTTGCGGACAGTAGTGGGTACGGACCCAGCCAACCGCGTTGCCCTGGCGGTACCCAGCAAGGATGGCCAGAAACGCCAACGCGGTACCAGTACGCCCGTGCCCTCCGAGGCATCCGAGCTCAACCTGTTCACCGGCTTGCGCGCGAGCAAGCAACGACCGCAGTGCCTTGAGGATCGCCGTCCGATCGTCGGGTACGCCGAAGTCGGGCCAGTCAAGGTGATCGTGTGGCCATGGCGGCTGCCAGCGGCGGTCAAGGTAGAGCCCATAATCCGGTTGACGGTCACGGGTGTACGGATCGAGTGCGTGGAAGGACGCCGCGGCGACTCGGTTGCCGTCGGGCAGTTCCACCGTATCCAGGTGCCGGTGCATCTCGTGCTGCCGGTGCTGGTGACCCTGCTCGGTGCACTTGGCTGGCTCGGCGCCGAGAAACCAGAACACTTGTCGTTCCGCGCAGGCCACGATCACACTGGTCTCGCTCATCTCCACCCCTTCGGCTTATGCGGGCAGTACACCTAGTTGGCGGACCGCTGGCCAGCGACCTCGTCATACGCCAAGTTCAGCTGGCGGCGTGCACCGCGACGGCCACCAGCCGCGCAGCCTGGGGTGCTGAAACCTTGGGTGACACGAGCCGAGCGGTTCGAGCACCGTTATACCCTTCAGCGCAGGTCAGAGCCTCTGTCCACTGAAATGCCTGCTGATGGCTCACACGAACATCCGGTCATGCCGCTGATAGGTGGCCTGATCTGCCTGAGCGCTATGGATCACCTCATCGCCGTTCAGTGTGGGGGCAGGACCTGCGGGTAGACGTGGCGGTGTGCAGGAATGCGGCCAGTTCGCGGTCGGGGCTGACGTTCCTGCCGTACAGCGGGCTGCAGGGAGTGGTGGCCAATCGTTGAGCAAGGTCAGTCAGATCCGGGCAGGGAGCACGGTCACGGTGGACCTCGGCGAGGCGGCTAAACTCGTTCATGATCCCGACGACGCTGCGGTTGACGGTGGTTGCGACGCGGTAGTCGCGCATGTGGCGCAACTCCTCCTCGATGACGGCCTCTGGTGTGGCGTGGGTGGCCAGGATCGCAGCGATATGCCGGGCGGCTCTGGCTGGCAGGGTGGCGGCCGGCGCCAAGGGCATCAGCACCGGCAGCAGTGTGGGCTCGTTGACCAGGAGCGCGACCTGCGGCCGCCAGGGCAGTGCGGTGGCGTACCACTGGCCCAGCACGGTGGTGGACTGCTCGCCGTCTCGGAGGGTTGGTGGGCCGATGCGGTCGAGTAGCTTCTTCGTCGCGCGAACGATGAGCACCCGGCCATCCTGCCGGTCCATGGCGACACCGGGTCACACGGACGCACTACTTTGCCGCTGACTGTGCGTCAGATGCACGGTGTGGGGCTCGAATATAGGGTTCTGGGTTGACCTGCAGGTTTGCGGTGTCCGGTTCGGTCATGCGGCGAGGTGATACTCGTTGGTGAGCCCGTCGAGGATCGGTCTGCGGTGAACCTGGTAGCTGGCCAGGTTGATCACGGGCGGGGGCTGGGTTTCGGCCTGGTCTGGTGCGAGTTGCCCGAGCGTGCGGTGTGGCCTCACAGCATTGAAATGCTGTATGTAGATGGCGAGGATCCGGCATAGGTGGCGTTCGTTGATGACAGAACCCTGTCGAGCAGCTCGCGGCGTAGTGTTCCGATCATGCGTTCGCAGATCGCGTTCGCTCGGGGCGCTCCGGGTGGACTGGTCAGGATCCGGATGTCGTCCGCGGTGAAGACCGCGTCGAACCTGTGGGGTGCCGAATCGGTCATCCACGGCGGTGATCTGCGGTATCGCTGGACGGCGACCGTCGGGCATGATCGCTGGTCGTGACTGTACGACTGCTCTATTTGATCTTTCGCCAGCTCGTGGCCTGGCTCGGACTGCTGGCCCGCAGCTCAACATCGAAGAACGCCGAGATCCTGGTGCTGCGCCATGACGTTGCCGTGTTACGTCATCAGGTGCAACGGCCGCGGCTGTCCTGGGCGGATCGGACGATGTTCGCGACGCTGACCCGGTTGCTGTCCCAGGCCGCTGGCCTGCAGCAGATCATCACCCCCGCCACGGTCTTGCGCTGGCACC
>JALZHU010000174.1 GCA_030860695.1 Actinomycetota bacterium | reverse complement strand
CTCTGCGCCCTGGCCAGGGTTTCCAGGACTTCTCGTTGCCCATCTGATATCGCCAACGGCGCCGCTGCTCGACTCATGTTTACAGCATAATCCACTGTAAAATCAATTTCAAGACACTACACTAGCAGCAGCGCGGCGTTGAGGCCCTGGCTACGGACTCCGTTGTTTGAACATGCGACTTTACCTTGGCGAAGCTATCCTATGCGCACCAAACGGTGGCCGTGTACAGGCCGAATGGGCGATTGCTGACCACTTGAACGGGTTAGGAGGCTTGTCATGGAAACGGTCTGGATCGTCATCTTCGGCATCGTTGCACTTGCGGTCGTCGGATTGGTCGGAATGATGATCATTTGGCAGGATGCCCGTGGCAAGCTACCGCAACGAGTCGGACCCGAGTACGACCGCCAGGTGCGTGCGCGCGGTCGCAAGCGCCATGCGAAGCGGCGCCTAAGTGACGCCGCACATCAGCGCGACCGGTTTGATATCCGCCCGCTGACGCCCGCGGCCCGCGAGCGTTACCTCCAACGGTGGGAGGCCGTGCAAATTGGCTTCGTTGACCGGCCCGGGCCTGCCCTTGACGAGGCAGACCGGCTTGTCATGGACGTGATGCACGATCGTGGCTATCCGGTCAGCGACTTCGCCGAACGTGCCGAGCTCGTCGCCGTCGACTACCCCGAAGTCGTGGAGCACTACCGCGCCGCGCATGCCGCCCGGCAGAGCCATCACGGGCACCCAAGCCCGTCCGATACTGAGCACTTGCGGCAGGCGTTCGTGCACTACCGCATGCTGTTCGAAGCGCTTGTGCGAGACGGCAAGCTGGGTGACCGCACTGCTCAGCAGCCGCCCGCGCAGACCCCACCGCCCCCGCCCACCCGCGGATAGGCGGCACGTCGAGCATCACCACCGGAGGTCCAGGATGAACGGACCGCAGGAACAGCCCGACCCCCCGGCCTGGCGCACCCGGCCACGGGTCCCCACCGGCGACTGCCGCGCCCGTTGACGCTGGACGCGACCCCGGGCTCCAGCCCCCTCCGGCGCCCGAGGGGGTCGGTGGCCGGCACGGCGATCCGGTCGCCCCCGTCGACGATGTGCCGCGCTCGGGCCTGCTCAATGACGTCGTCGGTCTGCGCACCCAGTAGCAACAAGTACAGGACGACTTCGTCGATGACCCGCGGCGTGCGGTGCACGAGGCCAGCCTGCTGGTCGAGCGGACGTTGGAAAAGGTCCGCGTGGACCTCTCGAGTGGGTACGCAAGGCGAGACGGCATCGACGGAGGATCTGCGGGTGGCCTTCCAGCGCTACCGTGAGTTCCTCCAGCGCCTGTTGTCAGGATGATCTCGGCGAACGTGTCATCGCGCAGCGCAGTCGGCATGGCCCCAGTGAGCAACGTCCCGCCTGCGCCGACCAACCCCGCTGCGGTCAATAGCCAGCAGCAGTCGATAGGCGCAACGGGCGTGCCACTAGTCAGGTGCCACTAGTCAGTAGAAGGGGTGTGGCGGCTAGTCATGGACACCGTCATCGTCATCGAGATCACCATTGGGATCGTTGTGCTCGGGGCGGCCGTGCTGTTCGCGGTATGGGATGCGCGGCGTCGTCGCCGCATCCACTTGCAGCAGCGATTCGGTCCCGAGTACGAGCGCCAGGTGCGTACACGCGGCAATGAGCGCGATGCGGCGCGGCACCTCAGCGCAATCGTGGATCGGCGCGATCGGCTTGATATCCGCCCGCTGGAGCCCGCGGCCCGCGAGCGTTACCTCCGACGCTGGGAGGTCGTGCAGACCGACTTCGTTGACCGGCCCGGGCCTGCCCTTGACGAGGCAGACCGGCTTGTCATGGATGTGATGCACGATCGTGGCTACCCCGTCGGGGATTTTGACGAACGTGCCGAGCTCATCGCCGCCGACCACCCCCAGGCCGTTCAGCATTACCGCGCCGCCCACACTGCCCGGCAAGGCCATCATCGGCACCCAAACCTGTCCGACACCGAGCACCTGCGCCAGGCGTTCATGCATTACCGCGTGCTGTTCGACGAGCTCGTGCGAGGCGGCACGCCGGTGACCGCACCGGTCAGCAGCCGGCGGCGCAGACACCACCGCCCCCGTACACCCGCGGATGCGTCGGCACGTCGAGCATCACCAACGGAGGTCCAGGATGGACACTCGGCCGGAACAGTATGAGGAGCACGAACCGCGAGAAGGTCTGGGCCGGCGGGTACGCCGCTTCGTCGACAGTGAGGTCACGCGCTTCCACGATCGACGGGCCGAGTGACCCTGCCCCGCCCGTGTCAAGGACAGTGCCTACGAAGCAGACCTCGACGACGCTCGACCGGTACACGCACCCATCGCAGGATCGGGACTAGCGGCGTTCCTGCTGGTCAACGGTGACGGAAGCGGAGGGATTCGAACCCCTAGCGCCGTGGTCAGGGCCTTGACCTGCGGAAGGCCAGGGTCGCACGGCACCGCTATTGACCGTGGTTTACCGGGGCTAATAGCGCGCCAACAGCACGCCGCACGTAGTTGATCGTGCGCTCGCGAAGCTACAGGATCCGGCTTACAGGCCAGCTCGTCCGCTTCGCCTTGCGCGATAACCCCAACCTGGAGGGCTGACACTTATGCGGTTCGCCCGCACCGATGATCATGGAGTGCTGCCTCGGATCTTGGCAGCGGCTGACGGCCACACCGGAGGGACGCGCCAAGTGGTGCGCGACGGCTGAAACGGCCAGTTGCGGCGAGATGCCGCCCCAGCTTGGCAGGACCGGCGTAACGACCGCACAGCTGCCACCGGAACGACAAGAAGAAGCAGCTGCGGGACCGGCGGCTGGCGCTGCCGAGTCGGGTGCCGGTGAGCCCGGCCCGCCCCGGTGGTGACCGCACGGATGAACCCCTCCGCCTGCCTATGCAAGCGGAATAGCTCGCCTGTGGTAACGCTTTCGCATGGACATTCGAGCGAAGTCGCATCAGATGGGCGAGCGGTTCACGCTCGCGCAGTTCGCCCGCCGGGTGGGCATCTCCGAAAGCCGTGCCCGCGGACTGTATTCGGACGAGCCGGCCCGTACTCGGCTGCCGGCGCCGGACGGTCACGACGTGGACGGCCGGCCATGGTGGCATGGCCGCACCATCGACCGGTGGTGTAAGAAGACTGGCCGGGCATTGCCGGAAAAGGTGTCGTGGCCGTATGACTGGCCGACCGCCACCGTGCCGGCGCCGGTGATGTTCACAGGTGAAATCTCGATTCGCCGGCGCAGCGAGCTGCACCGCGTGTATGTGATCGTGTGGGACACCCCGCAGGGCCACGTGGTCCACGTGTCTCGCTATACCGACGACCACGTAGAGCGGCATGTGGCCGCCCGGGCCGCCGCGCACGTGCTCGAACCGGCGTTTTGGGCTGACGCCGTGGTGCTCGTGCCAAACTCGGTTATGTTCGGCGTCGCCGCCATCCAGCTCAAGCATATGTCGGTGGACGCCTACCGGCTGGAGGCGCCCGAGCCGCCGCCTCCCGCACGGCAAAGTCGGCTGCGCGTGTTGCTGGCCCGGGCCGCCGGTGAGCTACCCGACGGCCATCTACCGCCGCACGTCGATCCTGATCAGATCGAGACCAGGCCGATTGGGCTGCCGTTCGTATCCGATATCGCCGCAGTGATCGGCCGACCGGTTCCGCTGTGGCTTGAGGGCACGTGCACCCCTGAGGCCACTCGCCGCATGGGGGCCTATGGCGAGTCCACGTTCACCATTTCCGACACCACGACCGAATGGCCGCGTACTTGTGAGCAGCTCGCGGCCGCCGTCGAGTGGGGCCTGGGCCAGCGGTTCCCGCAGGCCTTCGCCATGCTGGCCGACAACGCCCTGGCGGTGCTGGAGAATGCCAACCGCGACCATGGCAACTTGCCCGACCGGGGCGAGGACTACTACATCGTGGCGCGGCCAGCTCGACCGGACTGGCCGCTGGACCTGGAGCATCTGGCGCGCACTGCAGCCGACCGGCTTGCCAGCGACGACGGTCAGCCGAAGCTGGACGTGCAGACCATCGAGACTGAACTGCGGGCGCTGCGGCCCCTAGAGGCCGATTACCCATGGGCGACCACGCTGGTGAAGCCCTCCGGGAGGCCTGCCGCACCCTGTCGGCGATACTGAAACACACCCTACCCGAGGCGGCCGCTGAGGCCCCGATCCCTTACACCATCTTGGTGTTGGGCCCCGTCACCAAGCAGTACCTGGCTACCTGTACCCCGCTGCCTGAAGACGAGCAGGAGCAGCTGCTTGCCAACTCGTCCCGCCGCCTGGTCCGGCTGCTGGTGATGGTGGCCGAAGATCCCGAGTACATCCGTGGGTCCGGCCTACTGGAGCGGGCCATCAAGGAAGTCGTGACCCTCTACCACGACCCGGCCGGGCGCATGGTCGCCAAGATCCGGCCTACCAACGAATATCACGAAGCCCGGCTGGCCATCGAATGGCCACAGACCTTTCCCGACGACTGGACCGAAGCCACCGTCATCGCCGGTGACGCGGCCATGGGCGAAACCGGCCTGTTCGCCCTCACCCCCACCCCCAACGGCGACATGCGCATCGAGCCGCTGCCGAACCCCGGTGAGGCTCCCGGCTACACCTGGGGCTACTCCGGCAGCGGCCCAGCGACCGTGTACGAGGCACTTGTGCGCCGGAGGATCCACACCTAGACATTTACCAGGTCCGAGTAGCGGCTGCAGAGGGTGTTGTTCTCTCACGAGCTGGTATCTCTGGCGATCGCGATGGTTGCGGCGGTGGATCAACGCTCCGCAACCAGCGGCCGGCCTCGTCCAGAAGGGCGATGCAGAGGTAAGAGAATGGCTGCCGCGCCAAATAAAGGCTGGCGAATAACAAATTGTGGCAATATCCGTGGCAATATCCGTGGCAATATCCGTGGCAATATCCGTGGCAATATCCGTGGCAATATCCGCTGAGTCGCCTAGCATCGAGCACTGGTTCAGATGCCGGTTCAATCGGAGGCAAGTTCGCTGCTGGATTGATATTAGCAATCACTGGATTGTCGAGACCGAGCCAGTGGTGGAGGACCTCAAGAAGGGGTACTACTAAGAATGCCCGCGCCGGGCGGGCAGGTCTCCCGCTGCGTCGCGGATGCGATCGACTTTTGGCCGCGCCACTTCTGCTCCTCGGCGCTCAGCGCCTCTGTGGGTTATAGATCATCATCCACAATGCCGCCAGGTCTACACCTTCACTGGTGTGCGTTCGTCTAAAACCGGCAGAGAACCAGCCCCAGCTTGGAAGGTCGGGGGGGCGATCAAGGTGCTGACGGGCGCGAATTCTGACCTGGAAATAAGGAGTGCACATGACACGAGTTACCGCTGTTGACCGCTGTTGGCCGTGAGAAGGGGCACGCCAGGCCACGACGAGATCGTTCTGCAGGCCGCAGGATAATGATCGGATCCTGGTCAGTGCTGACACCGATTTCGGTGCTCTGCTGGCGGCCTCGCGCCACACCGGGTCACCGGCATCGAGCCTGGTGATGGACCTGTTCACCGGTAGCGGGCTTCGGCGCGGTCGGCGAGTCGGCTGATGGCCACCACTAGCGTCGGCCACATGGCACGGGGCAGGTTGTGTCCCATGCCGGGTATCACGAGCAGCTCGGCGTCGGGCAGTGCTACGGCGGTGGCCAGGCCACCGGGTAGCTGGATGAGTGGGTCGGCGTCGCCGTGCACGACTAGGACGGGTGCTCTGACATGGGCCAATGCCGTGGTGCGATCACCGGAGACGTAGATCGCCAGCAGCTGGCGGGCCACGCCGAGCGGGTCGAAGCCCCGGTCGTAGGCCTGCCCGGCTACCTCGCGGACCCAGGCCTCATCCATCGGGTAACCGGGCGAGCCGAGGATCTTCTGATTCCTCACGGCCCGCTCGATCGCCTCCGCGCGGTTTGTCGGTGGCGGGGCGAACAAAGCGGCCCGAGCCGCGGGGGTGGGCGAGCCGATGCCGACCCAGGGCGTGGACATGATGGAGGTGAGGCTGCGAACACGCTCGGAGTGAGTGATGGCCATCGTTTGGGCGATCATTCCGCCGAGCGAGGCACCGACCACATGGGCCCGATCGAGGCCGAGTGCGTCGAGCAGCCCTACCGCGTCCTGGGCCATGTCCTCGAGTCGGTAGGACGCCGAGGAGAAATCGCCGCCCACGCCGCGACTAGGTTCGGCGGCGGTGCGTGGTGGAGGTGGGTAGAGAGCCCGACGTCGCGGTTGTCGTAGCGGACGACGAAGAAGTCCTTGGCGGCCAGCGCCGCGCACAGTTCGGGATGCCAGGCGAGCATCTGAGC
Source organism: Actinomycetota bacterium (assembly GCA_030860695.1). Lineage (GTDB taxonomy): Bacteria > Actinomycetota > Actinomycetes > Mycobacteriales > Pseudonocardiaceae. The sequence goes on along the minus strand of JALZHU010000174.1, from coordinate 5,322 downwards.
GCCCAGACCCATCACGAGCAGCAGCGGGCGGGCATCCGGTGCGCCGAAGGTCTCGTAGGCGATCTCAATGCCATTGCTGGCGACAGTGGCGGGCTGCACTCCGCTGATTTTCCCAGGAACCGCCACGATAACGGGATTCCGCCGCTCCCGAGCAGCAGGGCTAGCCATGCAATCCGTAGTCGCAAGCAGCCCCCGCCACTACCCTGCTAGACGTCCATGGACGGGCCTGATCCTTAAGTTCACATCCGAGGATGTCCATGGTTATCCGTAGTAGTTGATGTACAACTGATGTAGATCAGGAGGTTCTTCGGTGGCGGGCTCAGACTGGCTATGTAGGGCCACCAAGCACCTGATTATTTGTCAGGTCGGACCGCGATCCCGCGCACCCAGCCCCACCAGCAACCCGACCTACCCCCTCTAGCGGTTCGGCTGCTGCGTGCCGCGGTCCCGGACGATCCGTGGGACAACCCACCGACCTGGCCCGCATGGCGCCAGTTCCTCCCGCACGTCCTGGTCGCCACTGACCCTCACCGCACCCTTATCGGGGTCGAGCAGGACGTGGCCTGGCTTCTGCACCGCGCCGCCACCTATATGCAGAACCGGGGGGAGCTCGAATCCGCCCGACCACTGTTTGAACGCGCCTTGGACCTGCGCCGCTGTTTGTTGGGCGATGACCACCCCGACACGCTGGAATCGGCCGGCAGTATCTCCTTCAACTTGTGGGTCCAGGGTCAGTACGAGCCGGCCCGCCGACTCAGCGAGGACACCCTCACCCGCTGCCGCCGGGTCCTGGGCGAGGACCATCCCCTTACCCTGCGCACGGCTTACCTCCTCGCTAGCGCCCTGCGGGAGTCGGGGCACTACGAGCCGGCCCGCCAGCTCGGTGAGGACACCCTCACCGCTGCCGCCGGATCCTAGGTGAGGACCATCCGCACACCCTGCGCACGGCCTACCTCCTCGCCATCGCCTTGTGGGAATTGGGGCAGTATGAGCGAGCTCGTCAGCTGGGTGAGGACACTCTCACCCGTTGCCGCCGGGTCCTAGGCGAGGACCACTCCGACACTCTGATCTCGGCCGACATCTTGGCCGTCACCTTGCGGGAGTTGGAGCAGTATGAGGCGGCCCGCCAGCTCGGTGAGAGACTCTCACTTGAACCGCTGACAAATCCGAAGACTTACAGTGATCGGCAAGTGATCGTTAACGGAGGTGTCGCGTGGTAGGTCTGGCTGCCAGCGGTAGACGACGCGGGCTCGGTTGATCAGGCGGTGAATCACGGAAGGCAGCGGCGAGGTAGAGGTAAAACCTGATGATGATCTTGCGTTTGTTGGTGAACCGGCGAGCCACAGCGGCTCATCAGGGATGCTGACAACAAAGCGTCAACATGGGCTTCAGCTCGTATCTCGCCTGCATCCTGCAACCCCGGGGTCAGTACGCGGGCGCGGTCAACGCAGGCAGGAATCGTCGTATATCGGCCTTGACGACGTCACCGCAACATAACCGACGAGCTGGCAGGGCCGCAGTGACGGTCCGTCCCGGTGCATCGCTTTGGGGCTCTGGCATGGAATGTGCCCGGTGTCGCTGATTGCTGCTGTGTCCTGTGATCCCGTGCTCGCGCCCGCCGGGCTGGCCCGCGTGAGCACGGTCGCCAGGCCGCGCGCAGCGAGCGGGACCGGTCGGCGGGTACCCGAGTCGACCGAGCAACGCGGCCGATTCGGCGCCGCCACTGGTGGCGCGCTTGATTCCATTAGAGCCTAATTCTGCAACACACGTAATGTAACTGTGGTGCAACATTAAGGGACGAGTACGGGGAGAGTGAGGTAGCTAGGCCGTCGTTCGGCAATTGTGGATCTTCGATCACTACAGGTCAGACGGCACAGCCTTTGGCTTGTAGGTCCCGGATGAACCGTATACCGCCGTGTGCCCGTGGTGTTCCGCCTCGAAGGATCTTCGGACTGATATGGGCCGCGTGCCGCCGTGTTGTAGTGGTAGCTACAGAGCGGCACCGTGCTGCTCTGGCGCTCAACGACAAACTGGCTGCGACAACGCAAGCATCCACTCTGCGACCAGCTGGCTCGGTTCTTCCCGGCGAGATGTCGAACACCTGAACAACCGCGCCTCACGGCCCGTCAAGCACCTATGAGTTGAATGGAACAGGGGGAAACATGGTGAACATGGTGAGACTGGCGACGACTGAACTGGACGTGTTCCCGATTTGTCTCGGTGGCAACGTCTTCGGTTGGACCGCCGACGAGCAGGCCTCCTTCGATGTCCTGGATGCCTACACCGCGGCAGGCGGCAACTTCATCGACACCGCTGATGTCTACATGGCCGGCGTGTCCGGCAACCGTGGCGGTGAATCGGAGACGATCATCGGACGGTGGCTGGCCAAGCGCGGCCGACGAGACGACGTGGTGATCGCCACCAAGGTCGGCCTCTGGGACAGGTGGCCCGGCCTGGGCGCGAAGAACATCCGCGCGGCGGCTGAGGACTCGTTGCGTCGGCTGGGCATCGACCACATCGACCTGTACTACGCCCACCGAGACGATGAATCCATACCGCTAGAGGAGACGCTGGGCGCCTTTGACGCGCTGGTGCGCGGGGGCAAAGTGCGCTACATCGGCGCCTCCAACTACAGCGCCCCACGGCTACGCCAGGCGCTGCAGACCTCTCAGCGCGAGGGTCTGGCCCGCTACATGGCCTTGCAGACGCACTACAACCTGATGGAACGGGACTACGAGTCAAAGCTGTCCGGGGTGGCCGCCGAGCACAAGCTGGCCGTGCTGCCGTACTTCGCGCTGGCGATGGGGTTTTTGACCGGCAAGTACCGCGCGGGCACGCGGGTCGACAGCGCCCGGGCCGAGCGGGCATCCGCCTACCTTGATGAGCGTGGTGAACGGGTGCTGGGCGTGCTCGAACAGGTCGCCGACGCACACCAGGTCTCGATGGCCGCCGTCGCGCTGGCCTGGTTGCGGGCGCAGCCGACAGTGAGCGTTCCGATCGCCAGCGCCCGCAACACCGAGCAACTGGCCGGGCTGGTGCAGGCGGCGAATCTTGAATTAAGCCAGGAGCAGGTGAGCGCGTTGACCGAGGCTTCGAACCGGGCGCGATGAGGCGGCTCACCAAACCGATGGGTCGGCTCGCGCTGATCTATCAACGAAAGAACCCAACCATGCCGCACACGTCAAGCGGAACACCGTAGACAGCCAGGACGGCAAGGTGATTGCGTTCCTAAGCGAGGGCGGGAAGCTGCGCGCATTAGGTCATCGGTTCAGCGCGCCCCCGTACCGGTTCGGGACCAAGCCAGCCACGAAACCATTCTAAGCCCGGTCTTGACTGTGTGATCGACCACCGAAAGAGGTCTGACGAACTCTAGCTGGGTGCGGCACTGATCAGCCAATGACTGCTTCGTCCCGAACTGCGGGCAGGTCGGTCGATAGGGGTTGTTTCCGCACGTCGCCGGCCATTGGCAGGCGTTCTGGGACGGTGCTGGTCGGCCTCGTTGCTGTATTCCGCAGCTGTACAGCCGAGGTCGCGCGCAGGGCCGGGACTAGCCCTGCACCGGCGACACAGACCAGGAGCGAGACCTGGTATCGCGACAGATGACTCAGTGACATTAGGGGGCGCACCCGCCCCCTGAGTAAAGCGGCCGAGGGCTGGTGCGGCAACACCTGCCCACGGCCTTGATCACCAACCCTGAGATGGAGGGGTGGAGACCCGATGCCAGACCCTACGCAGTTCGACCCAGACCCAACCCGGGTGGCTTTAGATCACGGCGAGGTGGTGGAGCTCGACGGCGGCACGTTGATCCTGGGCGGCGAGCAGTCCCCGAGCGTGGTGCTGCGGCTGGCGCCGTGGCGGGCTCGGTCGGTGGCCCGGGTGCTGGCGGAGTGGTCGTCGGTGTCGCGGATTTCCACCAGGCGAGTCGGCCACACCTCGACGAACTAGAACTGTCCCGGACGCTGGAGTTGGCCGCCGCGGCGCTCGGTGATGGCGACCAGCCGACCACGCACTCCCCTCGCGGCTCCCGCGCTGTCCCCAACTGGCAACGCTTGGCCGCGGTAGCAGTCCTCGGTGAACGCCAGCCGCAGCTCTCCGCGATACAACGCCTTGCCCTGGTTGACGCCGCCGCGTGGTGGCTGTCGGAGCCCAACGGCGGCGAGCAGCTCGCCTACGCTTTGCTCGCTGCGACTTGTTCGGAAGCGGCCACGGCAGAACACACCTACCTCGCCTTGATCACTCCATCCGACGGACCATGCGATCACGACGAGGCCCCTTCCGCATAATTACCGCTACGGATAAATCGCGTGTCGATTCCTTACCTTCAGTTCTTACTGTAAGGCCGCAGTTCGCGGGTCGCCGGAAGAGTGGTGACAAGCACGTCGAATACGGGCGAGCCGCCACGGGGATCGCTTGTCCGCGCGACCTTGCGCCAGCCCCACTTCTGGAAGGCTTTCTGCGCCGGGGTGGCCGCGGGCAAGACGATCAGCGTCGCCCGTTCCTCGGGCCGGTTTCTCAGGATGAGCTCGTGCAGCGTTGCCGCGATGCCCTGACGCCGCCATGACGCGCGCACCAGCAGGTCGACCAGCGCGAAGGTACGGCCGGGATACTCGGTAGTGACTTCGCCCGGCAGCGGGGTAGTCAGCTCCCGCCACCACGAGGTCGACGGCCGCAGCGGCATCCCGGCCGCGTAGCCGACCAGATAACCGCCATGACGTGCCTCAACCAGGACAAAGCCCGGCTGGCGGCGCTGGATCCGAAAGCGATCTGCAAACAGCGCGGCATCATCAGTGCGCCCGTACGGCGGGTTGGCGTAGACCTCGGCGTGCAGTGCCTGCAGTTCCTCCGCGTGCGCGGCGGCCTGCGTCCCATCGAGCAACTGGAACGTTATGTCGGGCCTGGGCACGACCACCTTCTCTACTCCGGCATGAGGACCTTCTCGATGCCACGCAGTAACTCATCCACGTGGTCTCCTCAACCTGATGACCGGTCAGCCACTCATCAAGTAGATAGCCTCAGCGTCACGCTGGTGCGCGCCGCCGTCGTCTCCGCGACCTGCCGGCGGAACCTGTCCCGCAACTTGATCACCGTGTTCTTTCCTTGATTTGAATGCCGATGAACGTAGGCAAACGTAGATGGATGAGACCAAAGATGAGACCACCAACGTGCTCGCGACTCAGCAGACGTGCCGCTTGTGGTGATCTGCGTCAGTTGGGCTACCTCCCGGTAAATGGTATGCGGGTTATTGGCCTGCCGCAGGACGGGCGGGAGTGGGGAGCGGGTATCCCGTCGCGTCGGCGAGCTTGTCTCGGAGCAGGTCTGGGG
>JALZHU010000173.1 GCA_030860695.1 Actinomycetota bacterium | reverse complement strand
GCGTACCACCCTGCCGCATCAGCGGCCGGCCGGTACGAACCCCATTAGGGCGCGAATAACCGCCAACAGCCGGACACGACCGGACACTGCCGGACACCACGACGATCGGCCCACGACCGTCTCTGTGCTGGTCAGGAGCAGTTTTTGCTGAGTGGCGGGTCAAGGATTCGAACCTTGGAAGGCATACGCCGACGGATTTACAGTCCGCTCCCATTGGCCGCTCGGGTAGGCACATGCACTGAGGAGCCCCGCCTGGCATCTATTAGCACCGCCCCGCTCGTGTCGATGATCGTGGGCAGACTCCGCATTGGCCGTCTGTGGGCCTGTGCCGTGCCAAAACTCGATTCAGGGCCTGTGGGCAGGTGTTTCTCTGGTTGAGCTTGGCGGCTCGTTGGTATTCGTTGATCACTCCGTCGAGGATTCGATGGTGTTGGATCGGGCATCGAGGGGGGGATCACGGTGGCTGGATGGCGGGTCGGGGATGTTGGTTGAGCCCCTGGTGCGGGCGGTGGTCGTTGAAATGGCGCACGCACTGGTCGAGGACGGTGCGGGCGTGTCGCTCGTGGGAGATCAGGATTCTGTCGGTGCACTCGGCGCGCACGTTGCGGACGAACCGTTCGACGTAGCAGTTCGCCCGCGGAGTCTCGCGAGGGATTTTAACTATGTCGATGCCTTCGGCAGCGAAGACGGCATCGAAGGCGTCGGTGAACTGGGAGTCCTAGTCTTGGATCAGGAAGCGGCACGAGGTGATCTGCCGCCCAGGTCCATCAGCAGGTTGCGGGCGGCCTGGGCGGTCCAGGTCGCGGTCGGGTGGGCGGTCACGCCGAGGATATGGATCCGGTTTCGAGCCGGATCGTTGACGCGCTACCTCTCGTGTCAGCCGCACTGTCCCTGGTGATGAAAAGCGCCAGGGACAGTGCGGCGCCTCAACCGATCGTGAACTCCGGTCATCGAACAATGAGGTTCAACAACACCGTTAGTATAACGGAGGCAAGTATCGAGAAGAGGATCATTGCAAGACAACCGACGCTACCACCGAGGGGGCGGATCTTCACGTTCGTCGCCTCGACCGGTTAACGGTTCTCAGTGTAGGGCTCGCGGCTACCGGCCTTGGCTAGCCCCCGACTGATCATGTAACCGATCGTTAGAAAGGTGATGTAGCGTAACGCTTGCTCTGCATTGAAGGGATCAGCTGTGTTGCCATCACCACTTACCACCGAGGCCGTGATCACGACTGCGACGACGGCGGCCAGGTAGGCGAAAAGTTCAGTGGTCTTGAAGGACGCCTTGGTCTCAGTGGTTGCCCTGCGTGCTGTCGCACCGAGCTCGAAATCACCGGCGGTCCGGCCTGCTGCACCCGTGGAGCTGGTCATGGATCTTCCTTCTGTCGCGGTCGTTTTTCTAGTCCACACATTTGCTTCACGTGGCGGATACCCCCACTTCAGGGGCCCAAACCCCTGGATGTCTTCATGACTTAATAAAGTAGCGTCAAGCGGGCTTTATTCATCCAATCGGAGCAATCCATCCGGATATGATCATTATGCGGCGCATTCTACGACAAGAAGTGTCACATGGAAAGTAGGCACGTGTCGTATCGATGAAGCTGTTGTGTGATGCAGTCGTTATGGTCAACAAGCAGCCGACCATGTATAATCCTGTAGCAACGGACCCGCACCGCGGCTGGCCCCACCGATTACGGTTCTAAACCCTTTGAGGCCGACATCACACCTCCGGCACTCGGTTACCCGAAACCCAAAAGCGACCGTCTCGCCGTGTATGTATGGTCGGCGTTTCTGTCGACCTGCCTGTTGGGATCAAGACGCACGCCAGTCCCGTTAGTTCACCGGACCGCTTCGATCGGTCCCACCCCTGCGCGCGGCCCGTCGGGCGTGCTCGACGTTCCCGGCCGGATGACCGCACCGCGTCAGAGGTACATGCCATAGCTGAGCAGCGATTACGTGGCGAGCGTGGCCAAGTCGCAAGGCCACGCGACGAAACTGAGCAGAAACCCTGAGACGGCAGCGTCGCCCGGCGGTCTGGTCACCTGACACATTGGCCCCAGGGGGTGGGGACCAGCGGTCGACCGTTCAGGGACGCTAGGATGCTCGCGCCAAGGTGTGCCACCAGCGCAGCGTTCCGACTGACGCTTACATGATCATCATCAGCGAGCCGTCAGCGGAAGCGACGCAACCGATACGCACGTGCCGACACACACCGGCGCGTAGTCGCAGCTCAGCGGCACACAACGATGCTCACAGGCATACATACGCACGACCGATCAGTGTTCACACAGTAGTGCTCTCCTCACGTCCCCCACCAATATGAAGAACCGTTCCCTCGCTGGGCGGCAGGCTTCTGGATGGCCGGTCACGAAAGCTGCCGCGGCACGGCCGGGTAGGCATGGTCACCTGCCGTGCGGGATGGTCACGGGCCGAGCACGTTGATCCAGAGCTGGCGTTCTTCGCTGCGCGGGTCGTGCATGAGGGCGGTGGTGAGCTTGCCCGCTTCCTGGTCAAAGTCGAAGGTCATGACCGGTCGGGTCGCCGGGTCGTAACGGGGCCAGCCCGGGTTGGCGGACTGGGCGAACTCCAGCCAAATTTGGTGCATCTCCGTGGCGAGCTGCTGCGGTGGGTTGGGCCCGGTGAGCTTAATGTCGCCGTCGGAGTACAGGGTGTCCCACATAAAGGGGATCTCCAAGGCGTGGCAGGCCCCCAGCTTGAGCCCGTTGTAGGTCATGGGTGTGCGCCAGGCGAACTCGTACACGTGGGTACCGGTCGGCGCGTTCGCCCGCACTTCGGCGAGTCGGTAAGCGGGGATTCGAAAGAAGCGGTCGGTCAAAACCGCACACACGATGGCCGCGGCCGTGTTACCCGCACCTGGCCGGCGTTCCTTGTAGATATCGTAGAACTCGATAGGGACGTTGTATGCGGCGAGTATGTTGTTGGCCATTGGCTGGGTCATGAGCGCCAAGGGAGTTGGGATCACGAATAGCCGGTACTCCTCTGTGGTAGTACCCGTGAGTACTGGGATGTTTTCACCTGCACCGTTGGCGATTGCGTCGATCGGGCGCTGGGTGAGCAGTTCTCCGTCAATCACCGGAAAGAAGGGCAGGCCACCGGCCGCGATCGTGGTCTGACCCCAACGGTCTGCGTCAAGTGTGGTGTTGATCTCGTTCGCGATCTCGGCCTGTACGGCGATGATCTCTTCTGGTGACTTGGCGGCAAGGCCATCAACGGTCGGCGCGATCTCCAACCGGCGGGCGAGCTCGTTGACGACGATCGCGGCATCGGCGGCGGACTGCGCGACGTGCCCAGCGCCGCTTGCGCGATGGCCCGGTGGAAAAGATCCCGTCCTCGCCTCAGCGAGAGCAGCGTCGTCACGCTCATCCCTCCGGCGGACTCACCGAAGATCGTGACCTTGCCCGGATCCCCACCAAAGCGGTCGATGTTCTCCTGCACCCATTCCAGCGCGGCGATCTGGTCAAGCAGACCCCGATTAGCCGGGGCGCCGGGCAGATCAGCGAACCCCTCGACGCCCAGGCGGTAGTTGATGGTCACACACACCACACCGTCACGGGCGAAGGTAGCGCCGTCGTACTCGGTCACAGCCGACGAACCGTAAAGGAAGGCGCCTCCATGGATCCACACCATCACGGGCAGGCCCAAAGCGCCGGGGTCGGGAGTCCATACGTTGAGATTGAGACAGCCCTCGCCGGGCACGATAGGATCGCGCAACAGCTCATTGAAGGGCGCAGGGTAAGCGGGCTTGGGAGGAGTCGGCCCGTAGGTCTTGGCCGGCAGCACCCCGTCCCAGGCAGCCGGAGCGATCGGCGCGCGGAACCGGTTAAGTCCGACGGGCGCGGCCGCGTAAGGAATTCCGAGGAAGCAAGCGACACCTTCCTCGACGATCCCACAGACCTTGCCACGGCTCGTGTCGACGATCACTTCCGAGGACACACGCGTACCCTTCCTCATCACAAAAGTGTTCCGACCTTCCGATCCTCTGCCTGTTGACCATGCCGCTATCACGAATTTCCTCGTGCAGGCGGCACAGGAAGGAGGACGCGCAATGCCCGGTAAATACGTCCTATTCCATCCCCGATCGTGTGGTCCGTGGGATGAGCAAGTGCCAAGACGCGCACGGCCAGGTTCGGTCCACCACCAAGCAAAGCGATCACGGCGTCGAGATGCCGGTCGCACAGCACGAAGCCGCCGATCCTGGCGAAGATGTCAGCATCAAGCGCCCCCTACCGTGCTCTGACCCATGCCACCTACGGCGCCATGCTCGCCCGCCGTGGCTTCACCTTGGACCGTAAGCGAGCCAGACAGCTGCTCACCGATGCGCTGAACATGGCGCAGGAGCTGGGATGAAGCAGCTCTACGATGAGCTCATCGCAACTCAGGCCAGTTTGTCGCCGGACCCGGTCTTGCCATAGTTGGCGTGCCCCCCGCGGCCCCTTCTCAGAGCCACCAGCGGTCAACAGCGGTCACTCATGTCACCTATCACCGTGTACCCGCAGGTCAGCATTAGCCAAGTCAGCACCTTGATCGCTGCCCGACCTTCCAAGCTGGCCATGCGGGTTCGATTCCCTTCGCCCGCTCCACCAAGTAAGGCCAGTTCAGTGGGATGGCCCCCTGATTTGGCTTTTTGGAGGGATTACTCCCTATGTGCCAGGTTCGTACCAGACCAGGCCAGGGACAGCCACGCGTGCGCGGTCTGCGATGTGCGGGGCTGGTCCGCGTCATCCGCGGTACGGCAGCAGTCCTGCCCGCAATTCGTTATCGTGCCGTGCCATGCCGTGTGGCAGGCTACCCCGATGAGCAGGCGAGCGAACCAGGACGTGCGCGCTCGAAAATGGTGTGCGCTGTGTGCCTCGGCACCGTCCACTCCGACTGGTGAGCATGTTCTGCCACGGTCCCTGACACGTCCCCTTTTCCCGTCCGAGCGTGGTCCGTACACGACCACCTCCGCGGAAGGCGTGCGCCACCGTCAACAGTTCGACAGCGTCAAGTTGCCGTGCTGCTTGGCCTGCAACGCCGAGCTTGCTCGGCGGTTCGAGAACTCTGGTGCTGAGCCCGGCCGGCGGCTTCTCTCAATGGAACGGCCCGCGCTTACGCCGGACGAGACGCTGCGTGCGGCGCTCTGGGTCCTTAAGACCTGGCTGCTGCTAGCGCATCCGCGTTCAGAGTTCCAGTCAGCTACGCCACGGCCTCGGCCGTGGTCCAGCGCGCCCGTCGAGATGTTTTCGTGGCAGATCAATGGTCAATCACCGCCGGCTGGCTTGAGTATGTGGGCGTTCCTCCACGACCAGGAGCGATCAACGAGCCAGCAGGATAGGTCGACGCCGTGGATAGCGCTTCCGACCGTCGTTGCTGATGGCGTGACGACGAAGTTCCAGGTCCTCGATCTGACGATCGCCCTGGTCAACGTCACACTTATCTTTCATCCCGGTTGGCCGATAGCCCACGTACCAGCGTCCGTCGGAGAAGTCAGCCAGCTGTGGCCATTGGCGGCCGGCACCGGGCTCGCGCGCCTGCCGGTGCTTTCTCATCGACCGCTGCGCTGGCGAGTTGGGCCCGAGCTTCACTTCCGTCCAGGTGCGTTCCCCGACGAGAACATGCGACCCCTTGCGCCGAACGTGGCCCCGGAGAGTCTGGTACTTGCGTCCTTGGACGGCGTTTCTGCGCCACCCGTTGGCGAAGTCTGATCAACACGTCAAAGGTCGGGCTCCGCCCGAACCCGGTGCCGCATCGGAGATCAGGTTAGATGCGGAGGTCGGCGATCATCTCACGGCACGCCCGAAGCAGCCACACCCCCGGCCCGATGCGCAAGCCGGAACTACGGGCCTGCTCGTCGAACCACCAACCCGGGCAAGGAGAAACCCGCGATGCGAGGAGATCACCACCTCGACCGGACCACGGCAGGGCAAGCGGACAAGACCAATCCATGGGCCGTCCCTGGGCCGTGGGACCTCAGGAAGCACTGAGAAGCCCAGAGAACCAACGAGAGCTTTTGCCTGCTCAACACGAATGCTCCGCTCCCTCGGCGCTGGCGCCGGGGTGCGGGGCGCACGAGCTGGCCTGTAAGCCGGATACAACCGTTGTCCCTGATTAGAAGCCCGCATCGTCACTCTGGGCTGAGGATCTGTTCGGATTGGATTCTGGAACAGAGTGCTAGGAAGTAGGGACCGTATTCTCCGGCGGCTACAATTGTTGTTGACGCTAGTGACAGGTGAAATAAAGAGCCCGCGACGCGTAGTGACGTTAGTGGTGCGGCGGTGGTTGGGTTCCAAATTCGCACCTCTCCGCCGGTGCCAGCCGAGGCCAGCCAAGACCCGTCTGGGGCTACTACCAATGCCCGTACCCAGTCGAAGTGTCCGGTGAAGATGTGGCGGGCGGTTCCGGTGGACGGATCCCAGATCCGCAGCTCTCCATCTTCACCGGCGGAGGCTAGCCAAGACTGATCCGGGGCGACCGCCAACGCCCACACCGTGTGGGTGTGGCCGTTGAGGGTGTAGCGGGTGGCGCCGGTGGCTGGATCCCAGATTCGCACCTCTCCGCCGTAGCCGGCGGAGGCTAGCCAAGATCCGTCCGGGGCGACCGCCAGGGCCGTCACCGCCCGGGTGTGGCCGTTGAGGGTGTAGCGGGTGGCGCCGGTGGCTGGATCCCAGATTCGCACCTGCCTGTCGTGGCCAGTGGAGGCTAGCCAAGATCCGTCCGGGGGGACCGCCAGGGCCGTCACCGCCCGGGTGTGACCGGTCAGGGTGGCGCGGGTGGCGCCGGTGGCTGGATCCCAGATTCGCACCTTTCCACCGGTGTCGGCGGAGGCTAGCCAAGATCCGTCCGGGGGGACCGCCAGGACCGTCACCGCGTGGATGTGGCTGGTGAAGGTGCCGCGGGTGGTGCCGGTGGCTGGATCCCAGATTCTCACCTTTCCACCGGTGTCGGCGGAGGCCAACCACGACCCATCCGGAGCCCCCACCAATGCCTCCACCCCCCTGGTGTGGCCGGTGAGGATGTGGCGAGCAGCACCGGTGGCTGGATCCCAGATCCGCACCTGCGTGTCGTGGCCGGCGGAGGCCAGCCAAGACCCATCGGGGGCGACCGCTAGGGCCTCCACCCCACTGGTAGGGCGGATGAGGATGCGGCGGGCAACATCGGTGATCGGATCCCAGGCCCGTACCTCGCCACCGGTGTCGGCGGAGGCTAACCAGGAGCCATCCGGGGCCACCACCAACGCCCATACCCCGCCGCTATGGCCGACGAGGATATGGCGGGCAGCACCGGTGACCGGATCCCAAACTCGTACCTCCCCGCCATAGCCGGCGGAGGCCAACCAAGAGCCATCCGGGGCCACCACCAACGCCCATACCCCGCCGCTATGGCCGACGAGGATATGGCGGGCAGCACCGGTGACCGGATCCCAGACTCGTACCTCCCCGTCTTCACCGGCGGAGGCCAGCCAGGACCCATTTGGGGCCACCACCAACGTCCACACGTCGCCGCGATGGCCGGCGAGGATATGGCGGGCAGCACCGGTGGCCGGGTCCCAGATTCGCACCTCGCCACCGTGGCCGGCGCAGGCCAACCAGGACCCATCCGGGGCCACTGCCAACGTCCGGAGCCAGTCAAGGTGGCCGGTGAGGATGTGGTGAGTGGTGCCGGTGGCCGGGTCCCAGATCCGTAGCTCTCCATCTTCACCGGCGGAGGCTAACCAGGACCCATCCGGGGCCACTGCCAACGCCCACACTCCGCCGCGATGACCAGTGAGGATGTGGCGGGTGGTACCGCTGGCTGGATTCCAAATCCGTACCTGGCTGTCGTGGCCGGCGGCGACGGCGAGCCAGCCCCCATTTGGAGCCGCCACCAACTCCGACACTCCGCCGCGGTGGCCGGTGAGGATATGGCGAGGGGCACCGGTGGCCAAGTCCCAGATCCGCACCTCGCCGCTGGCATCGGCGGAGGCCAACCAGGACCCATCGGGGGCTGCTACCAACTTCGCCACCCCGTGGGTGTGGCCGGTTAGGGTGTGGCGGGTGGTACCGGTGATCGGGCTCCGGACCTGTATTTCTCCACCGGTGTCGGCGGAGGCCAGCCATGACCCATCGGGGGCCACTACCAACGCTGACACCCTGCGGGTGTGGCCGCTCGGGGCTTGAGACCGCGTGAGGTGTGGCAGATCGGGCAGTGTGGTGATGGCCCGCAAGTGTGGCATGGTCAGCCCGGCGACCAGCCGGTCAGCGATGGCTTTGGTCGGCCCGTCGTCAGGCAGTCGGGTGGCTAGGGTGGCTGCCAGTGACCCCGGGGGGTGCAGCAGGGCCAGGAGGTGGGCGTTTTGGTGCACTGCGGTACCCAGTGCACGCGACAGCGGGTCATCGGACAGGGATAGATCACCCTCTAGCCCGGCCTGTCCAACATTTTCGAGTTTTCCCACCAGCCACTCGGGATGGTGCAGACACGCCCGCAGCTCGTGGTGTCGTTCAGCGCCGTGTAGGTGAGCGGGTAGCCACGTCCACAGGTAGGTCTCCCCTGGGGGAAGTTGCCACCACGCGCTCGTCTCGACCTCGTCTGGGACGAGATCACGGTGGGCGTCGATCAACGCTTGGTGTAGCTCGCTGCGCCGGTGGTGGGTTTGTTCGCGGAGATAGGCATGAATGACGTCATGCAATCCCACTTGATCGGATCGGTAGTCGCTGACTAAAGCCAGCTCGGCCAGACGCTGGCAGTACCGCCGGGTCTGAAACACCGACCACCCCGCGGTGGCCTTCCAGTACCGAGCCAACACCGGTACTGGGATTGCCACATCCTCCCCGAATACCGCCAATTCCAGATACCGGGCTCGCTGCTGGTCGGTCAACCGGGACAGGCTGACCCCGATCGTGCGGGCCACCGCGGTGTGTCGCTCGTCGGTGTCGGTGACATCCAGCGCGGTGGGGCCTGTCGTGCGCAACTCGCGCAGGATCTCGCGCATCGACTCCTCGGCCTGGCGACCGGCGCGCAGATCGGCGCGGACCGCGGCATTAACCAACCCCAGCAGCACCGGCCACCGTCCCGTGGCGGCCAGTAATCCGGCCACCACACCAGCAGACACCCCGCCTACCCCGGTGGTGAGCAGCTGGACTGCTTCCCTGCGATCCATCTCATCGACCACTACCGGCTGTGCCGAGTCCGGCAGGACTCCCCGGATGCGGGTGGTGAACAATCGCACCGCTTTGGGCCCGCCCATCAGGAACGGTTCCACCTGGGCGGCCTTCCACACGTCATCCACGACTAGCAGTACCTGCCGCTGCCCCAATGCACGCCCCAACTGCGCCCCCGCGGCCAATGGATCGGTCAACCCCGGCCGCTCACCGCTTAGCAGGCCCACTGCGTTGGTGACCTTCTCGGCCAGCTCCGGTCCGCTGGTGTCCTCGCCAACGGTCACCCACACCACCCCGTCAGGGAATTTCTGCTGGATCTCCGGGCGGTGCACCAGCAGCCGAGCCATCGTCGTCTTCCCGAACCCCCCAGCGCCCCACAGCCCGGTCGTCATCCCCACCGCGCTCGTTCCCGGTTGAGTCACCGCCGCCACTAACTCCGCCATCAAATCCGGGCGGGCGACCTCATCACCCCGCAGCGGCGGCACCGCGAACACCAGCCCTCGCCACCCCACAGTGCGGTCGGTGCCACTGCGGTCGAGCGTGACCAGCGCCTGGAATAAAACCGTCTCCAACCCCTCAGGGGTGGTCACCGTCGCCGTGGTTAGCCCACTGTCAGCAAGCCGGGCACGGAACGCTGCCTGCCGCGCACCATGCTCCACATCGACGAACAACCCGCTCGGCCCCTGCGCCTCCTCACCGATAAGGAACACCAACCGTGGCAGCCCCGCATCATCGGCCGCCTCCAACTCCAACTCGGTGTAAGACACCTCAGGGCGATCCCGTACCGGTGAGCCATAACGGAATCCTGCAATCAGCACGTATACATCCGCCGCTGCGACCGCATCCTGACACACCTGCGCCGGTTGGTGATCCCTCGCCGTGAAATACGCCATGTCCGCGACCGCGTCGCCCGCCCGGGTCACCGCCGACTCCGCCGCCGCCACAAACGACCTGGCCACCGGCCATCGCCGCAACTCCGACGTGTGACTCAAAAACACCCGCCGCGGCGGTTTCGCCATGACCAACAGCATCCCACTCACAGCGACGTCCCTCAGCACCGTGACCAACCAGCCGCCAGCGTGATGCGGGCACAGACGGGCATGCTGGAGCTCACCTATGATCATCGTCAGCGAGCCGTCAGCGAAAGCGGCGCCACAAGTCCGCACAAGACGACTCGCAACCACACGTAGTCGCAGCTCAGCGGCATACGATGACACTCCGAGGTACGCGGACGTACGGCCGATCAGCGTTCACACACAAGTGCTCAGCGGGTTGTTCGTCCAACCAGTGTTGGTGGGCGCGCTGAGATAGCTACCTGTATCGGCTTCGTAGTCGGGGTTGTGGCGGCGGTATCAGCCGTCGTGCCTTTTGACTGCTGATGACTGGTTAGCAGAGGCGGAGGAACTCATGGGACGGCAATGTACGTTGCGGCGCTTGTTGTCTTGGGCGGTGCGCACTGCCGGCGACTTGCTAGCGAGCATTTGGCGCAGCGCGGAATCCGTCGCTGTCGGGCGTCTCGTTCATCCGTGCTTTCGTGGCCTGGCACCTGGCGGAGCTGCTGGTTTTCCTACGTGCCTGCCGGGTGCTGGGTCAGGCTGGCATCACCTCATTTATTTGCGCGTACGCAATAACTTCCGTAGAAGAGAAATCCGATGAGGGTACCAGCGAACCGCGAGCATGATCCCATCCGGTGGGAAGCGGAACCCCGCGAGCTGGAGCTCAATGTTGACACTCGGCGAGAGCGGCGACGTATCGACCAAGCCTGCTGATCTTGCCCTCCATTGACGCAATAGCTCCCCACCGAGGTTGCTGAGCAGCCGTGCGAGGTGCTCGCAGATCAGGTCGCACGCTGAGCGCGGACCCACTGCTCAAGCTGGTCAGCTGCGGCGTGCTCACCCAGTGCGTGCAGGGTAGCGGCGAGGTTGTTGGTCGTGGTCAGGGTGTGGGGGTGGTCTTCGCCGAGTACCCGGCGTCGGCGGGTCAGGGTGTCTTCATGGAGTTGGTGGGCGGCGGAGTACTTACCCAGTGCGTGCAGGTCGAGCGCGAGGTTGTTGGCCGTGATCAGGGTGTCGGGGTGGTCGTCGCCGAGTACCCGGCGCTGGCGGGTCAGGGTGTCTTCGTGGAGTTGGTGGGCGGCGGCGTGCTCACCCAGCTCGCGCAGGGCAGCGGCGAGGTTGTTGGCCGTGGTCAGGGTGTGGGGGTGGTCGTCGCCGAGTACCCGGCGTCGGCGGGTCAGGGTGTCTTCGTGGAGTTGGCGGGCGGCGGAGTAGTCACCCAGCAGGTACAGGCCGGTAGCGAGGTTGTTGGCAGTGGCCAGGGTGTCAGGGTGATCGGCGCCGAGTACCCGGCGTCGGCGGGTCAGGGTGTCTTCGTGGAGTTGGCGGGCGGCGGAGTACTCACCCAGCGCGTGCAGAACGAGAGCGAGGTTGTTGGCCGTGGTCAGGGTATCGGGGTGGTCCTCACCGAGTACCCGGCGCTGGCGAGTCAGGGTGTCTTCGTGGAG
>JALZHU010000436.1 GCA_030860695.1 Actinomycetota bacterium | reverse complement strand
TCGCCATCGTCCAGCCCTACCTCAGCACAGCCACCAAATGGGGACTCGACACCCTCAACGTCCTCACCCAGCTGTTCACTGGCCAGCCCTGGCTACCACCAGCCCCCGAACCCTGCTGAATAGCTACCGGCGAACCTGTCCGGGTACAACCTGCCGGTGGATCGGGTGGCCGCGGCCAGCGGGCACATCGACGCACTGGCCAAAGCCGTCAAACGCGCCGGGGATTCCCGACCTATTGACCATATTCGCGCGGAGTTGTTTCTCGGAATGACGGATGGCACTTACATCGGTCTGGACGACGCCGCCATCATCGAGCTGTTCACCACCGCGCCCGCTTCCAAAGCCGATCACCCCGACAGCGACGGCGGCGACGGCGGCGATGAGGACAACAACGACCGCGGCGGACCCGACGGCGACCAGGAAGCTGGCGAATGCGGATCCCCGGCATCCGGTGCCCCGCCCACCCCGTCGGTCCGCGCCGCAGCGGGAGCGGGACTGGAGTTGCGGGTGCGGTTGTCCACTCTGCTGGATCGTGACCAGTACCCGGCCGAGTTAGCCGGGTGGGGTCCCGTTCACGCCGAGCTGGCCCGGGACCTGGCTGGCACCTTGGGGAGTGCGGAGTGGCGCTTCGCGGTCACCGATGCGCACGGGCAGCTGACTTACTGCGGGATCACCCGGGCCCGACCCCACGGCACCCCTACCCGTGCCGTGGCCTGCCGGGCGCTCGTGAAGCTGCAGGTGCCCGGCGGTGAGTTGCGCGCCCTGGCCGCGGACCCTACCAGGCTGGGCGATTGGGCTGGTGTGGCCGCCGACCTTCTCCGCCAGCTCGACCACGACATCCCTGGCGAGGGCTGGAACTGCGCTGACGCCGCCCGTCGCGTCCCCGGTGCCGCGCTGCGCCGCTATCTGGAGATCCGCGACCGGTACTACGCCATGATCGGATGCCGGGCTCCCGCACACACCGCGGACAAGGACCACACCGTCGACTACGCCAGAGGTGGGGCGACGATCGGGACTAACCTCGGGGACGCCTGCCGCCACGATCATCGGCTCAAGGGCGAGAGTGGCTGGACGCTGGATCAGCCCCAACCCGGTGTATTCCGCTGGACCAACCGATTGGGCCACACCTACCAACGCCGCCCACCGGCGGTCATCGAACCGCTACCCAATCCTATCCCTCGCTATCGGCCCCCCTACCCGCTCATCATGCCCCGCGATGACGGCTGGGAAGACACCAGCATCTGGGAAGATCCACCAGTTGAACCCGAGCCCGACCCTGAGCCGGACCCGCCGCCCGAACCTGACCTTCGCGCCGACGTTCCTCCGTTTTAAGTGCGCCGCCGTTGATGCGTCGGGAAGGTGGGCGGTCCGCGTCCGACTCTTGCTCGCTACGTAGGGACGCCACCTTCGTGTCACATGGCTTCTTTGATGCCGGTCTGCGTCCACGGGTAACGCTCTAGGAAAACACTCACCGGCCTGGAGGCTTGCTGTGCAGACCGCCCGCACCGTCAAGACCGGCCTGGATGAGCTCTGCGTCAGCACCGGTGCCTTCCCGCACGATCATGGCCTCGTAGAGCACGTACCGGAGGCCGTGGCGTTATTCCGCAACGCTGTGCGTACGCCGCGGCCGTAGGTAACCACCGCACATCTGCCACATCGCAGCTACCGCCGCCGTTCCGGCCAAGCTGAACCGACGCAGATCGGCTAGGTCCGCCAGCCGCCTGTTCACCAGTGAGGATCCCGGCGTGACTGGTTAGGTGCCAGCGTACGGCTTGATCTTCATGAGCCCGCGATCAGCCGCCGCACCTGGCCCTGCGGCCGGATGGTACGGGGCCAGGTCGAGAAAGCGCTGCAGCGTCGCGCGAGCCTCGCGAAGGTCGCGGGCCCGCATCGCTGCAGCGATCTCGCATCGCAACATCGTCACCGACTGCGTCTGGCAGGTCGGGCAGCGCAGCTGTGCGGCGATCGCCTCCGTGCGTTGCCCGCCCGCTCCCAGGCCGCGAGCAGCCCGTCGATGCCATCCCCGGCGTAACCGAACACCGTCCGCACGCCCCACTCACGCAGCCGCGCCAGCATGAAGTCCGCAACGTCCTGGGCCAAGACACCTCCACGTAATCTCCCGCGCACGCGATTCGGCCGCGGCATCCTGTGTGGGTAGCCCGACCGTGGAGGACCCGAAACAGTAGGGCGCGCAGGAACCGGCGGCGGCAGGATCATGGCGTCGCGCCTCGCGACGACGGCGACGACACCGACATAGGATGACATCAACCTACGGCTACAGCAGTGGGGTGAGGGACAGTGATAGCGGCCAGTTTGGGATGGACGAGCCTGGAAACGGCCAAGCTGGCCATAAGCTCGTTGACGCCATTGGCGGTAGTCGGGCTGGGGTTTGTTGTGACTCGGCTCACGCGCCGGGTGGAGGCGGTGCAGTGGGCCAACCAGATCGTGGTGACCCGCCGGGTGGAGCTGTTCACGCAGGTTGCCCCGAAACTGAACCAATTGTTGTGTTTTGCCACCTTCGTGGGCCGGTGGAAGGAGATCCGTCCTGAGCAGGCGGTCGCGCTTAAGCGCGACCTAGACGAAATAATGTACTCCAACCGGGTGCTGTTCTCCGACGAGCTGTTCGGCGCCTACCAAGCGTTCATGGCGACCCTCTTCGACATGTACGCCAGCACCGACGCCGACGCCCCACTGCGCGCTCAGATCGCCACGGTGCTCGGTAATCGGCGCAACCTGGCCTGGTGGCAGGAAAGCATGACCAGCTGTTTTAGCGACACCAACTCGTCAACGATCGACGAGGTGAAGGCTGCCTACGACACCCTGGGGCAGCAGTTCCGCGCTGACTTGTGCGTGACCCATACAGTGCAACCCCTCCTGATCACCCCACGGCCGCCTGAACGGCAAAGGTTCCGACCTGCGGTCCGGAAAACTCCGGCCGGCGTGTCTCCTGCGACAACACCGGGACCCAGGTGATCTCGGATGCGACGCCGCGTTCGCCGAAGTGGTGGCCGAGGACCGTCAATCCGGGCTGGACATGCGCTGCCGTAAGAGTTCCAGCGTTTGGCTGAGCACTCGCGAGACGTGCATCTGGGAGATGCCGACCTGCTCGGCGATCTGGGTTTGGGTCAGTTGGCGAAAAAACCGCAGCGTCAGGATGGTCCGTTCCCGGGGTGGTAGCTCAGCCAGCAAC
>JALZHU010000435.1 GCA_030860695.1 Actinomycetota bacterium | reverse complement strand
CGGGGCCCGGCCGAGGTTGGTGTGCAGCAGCACGCCGGTCGCGTTGAGGACTGGGCGCAGGGTCGTCGCGGTGTCCGGCAACGCGGCCAGCACGTCGGCAACGACGCCGGCTGGCGGCAGGGCACCCTCGCGCACCCGCTGCTGAGCCGCGGTCACCGCCTGCTTCACCTGCGCGCGGCCGAGCCTTTCGGTGGCGGCCGCGACGGCCGGATCGGCCAACACCGCGTCGGTGCGCGGAACCTGCCGGCGGACATCCATAGCCCACACTTTACGAGTCGAATCGCCCTGTGGTCG
Source organism: Actinomycetota bacterium (assembly GCA_030860695.1). GTDB lineage: Bacteria > Actinomycetota > Actinomycetes > Mycobacteriales > Pseudonocardiaceae. Next base: position 2,898 of record JALZHU010000435.1, on the reverse strand, counting down.
GGACACAGAGGGCTCCACATGCGTCGAGCGGAGGCGGACGGGAATCGAACCCGCCTGGCCGAGATACTCGACCACGTCGGTGTTGAAGACCGCGGGGGCCACCAGGCACCCATACGCCTCCGCGCGAGATCTTAGGGTCCAGCAGCAATTGTCCTAGTCGAGCATGCCCTGGCGCGCGGCTGGAACGCGCCACGGACCAGCCGCTCGTGGCTAAGCGGCTGGACCGTTCTGGCAGATCCTCGTGCCAGCCGTGGCGCGGCAACCAGCTCAGCTGACGCCGAGCTTCTCCGCGGCCATCTTGGTTCCCTCGACCCGGTTCTTTATCTTCTGGAATGCAATGTCGCGAGCGTAGTCCGGCGAACCGTGGTTCGGCTTTTCATCAATGCTAAACGGTGAGAAGCCGCAGTCATCGGTGGAGCCGATTCTTTGCTTGTCGATGAAGTTGGCTGCCCTCACTAGTTGATCGCAGATCTCCTGGGCGCTCTCCGGGCGTGGGCTCTGTGTCACCGTCACCCCGATGTAGGCCATCTGCGCAACGCCATCTGCGTCGTCTTGCAGGTTCTGCGCGATGGACTGGTAAACCGGGTCCTTATCACGCTCACTCGCCAGCTGGATGAGGAAGTAGCCGGCGTTGATCTTGAACATGCTCGGGAGCAGGTTATTGTAAGGGACGTCCGCGCTGTGAACCGAGTCCCGGTCCCCACCCGGACAGGTGTGGATGCCGATCTTCTTGCGCTCTTCGGCACTGAAGTGAGCCATCACGCGGTTATTCAGCTCGATGAAGTGCGGGAGCAAGCCAGCGCCCGTCCACGGGTTGCGTGGATCTTCTCTGGTGGCAAGCCGACCCTCGGTGAAGTCGACGGAGACTCTGGCAGCACCAGCGGCAAAGGCTTCGCGGATATCCTTGACGCATTCATTGACGAGGTCTTCCTCGAACTGCTCCCGGGGGTAACCGGGCACCTCTTCTCTCAGCGGGTACAGCAGCGCGAGCATAGAGGGGGCAATCACGGCTTGCTTCATGGGCACGTGCGCGTAGCCGATAGATTTCCGCAACGTGTCAGCTGCATACGTCTTGTACCGGAAGGGGCCACCAGTGAGGCGTGGAAGCTGCCGGCCGTGGCCATCGGCGAAGATCGCAAAGAACTGGCCGCCCGGGCCAAGATTGTCGGCAAGACCCGTCCCAGCCAGAGTGTCGGTGATGGGGTAGGTGGCAAAGCTTGACCAACGTTGCTCGCCGTCGGAAATGATCGGTGATCCGGTGGCCTCAAAGCGCTCGATCGAATCGCGGACTGCGGCGTCCTGTTCGGCTTCCAATGCTTGCTTGTCAATCTCTCCCTGATCATAGGCGGCGTAGGCGGCCTGCAGCTTAGAAGACCGGGGAAGGGAGCCGACGGGCTCTGTGGGAATTCCGGTGGCCGTTCTCGGATCGTAATCAGTCATGATTGTCCTCTCTATTGATTGAATAGGCGGACCGGTGATGTGTTGCTCGCCACAGACTCCTTCCTGTCGCAAAAGATCGCCCCGCGCCGCACGAGTAGCGCCCGCCGGCCTCCTGGTGGACGCAAGAAGCAGGCACAGACAGGTCTGTCTAGCTGTGAGCTGGATCATAGTCAGTTGACTATGAGTCGGTCAACGGCCACCCATCCGTGGCACAGCGGTTCATCACCGCCGCGACCTAGGGCTTGGCGTCAGCCAAGAACGGACAGAGCTCGCCACTGATTACTGTATGTGCGATCACTGGTGCGGAGCGTCGTTAAACTTTGGCCCACCGGTACAGCGTTGTATCGTGACGATGTCCACAGTTGGGGTCCTGACATCAGTAACAAGGTGTGCCTGAAAGGGCCAACAGCTCTAGGGCCGAAGGGTAGGCGGTCCGGGTCGGAGGAAATGTGCAGTTTTGCACCCCGGCGTTGACCGCACTGCCCGGGGAGGCGCCTGCCGTGCCTCCGCAGCTGTCATGTCCGCGGCCATTCAAAGCATAACTACACCTGCCGGGACGGTTTCTTCGCCGCCTGCATCCCTGTGTTTCACGCCAACCTCAGGCGGTGCCTACGGACCGGGGCACATCGACAGGACAAGCTGAAGAGCGGCGAGAACAGGCGGTAATCCGTCATGGCACTCACTGACGACACGAGGGGCCTCGCCCACTGGCTGAGAGCGCGCTGGGCACAGCGCGCCAGGGTGATAGCTCAGGCCTCAGAGGATTCATCCGTGAGAAAGCGCTCCGACTCCGCTAGGGGGAGGCATCGCGCCGATACCACTAGTCGCCCCGCCGTACCTGTTGGACGCACTGGGTGCCGGATGTACCACCCACCTCCGGCACACCGGGCACGCTGATCAACGCTGATCAGCATTGACGCCAACACACCAATCGAGACGGCCCCGGTGGGCGGCTCGCCCACGCTGCTCGTGTCGATCAAAACGACGAACGCAGGAGCAGGGCGGCCCGGACCGGGTCGTCGGCGTGCACGGTACCGTCCGGGGTGACCCAGAACGGCACCGCGTACTCGGTACCGCCGTGACGTACCTTCAGTTGCTCGTGCAGCTGCAATGTTCCAGCCGGGACGGCGAGTCCCGCGGCGGCGCAGACCGCCACCACCTCCACCAGCTCCGCCCATCGCACCGTCCGACCCCCACCCGCGTCCTGCAACTCAGGCGCTACCCGCTCAGAGGCCAGCGGCAGATCCAGCAGGTCGGCCAGGGCACCGGGGTCGCCACCGGACACCAGTTCCGCGGGCGGTATTACCGCGGCTAGCCACGGCGCGTCGAGCACCACCGCGCGGTTGGCGTCGACCACCTCGCCAGTCACCACCCGCACCCGGATGGGGGGCTCCACGTCGGCCGGATCGAGATCGGCACTGGCTAGCGCGGCGTGCGCGGCGTGCACCACAGCAGGAC
>JALZHU010000172.1 GCA_030860695.1 Actinomycetota bacterium | reverse complement strand
TTCGGTGATCGGTGGGGGGAGTGGGTGAAGGGGAGCTGCGCCCTGCAGGGCGCGGTGTGTCCGGTGGTCGTTATAGAACGCTTCGAATTCGCGCAGGGCGTGCAGCAGGTGGACCTGGTTCAGGATGAGGGTGCGGTCGAGCAGTTCGGTTCGGCAGGTTCGGATCCAGCGTTCCATGATTGCGTTCATCCGCGGTACGCGGATCCCAGTCTTAGTGATTGTGATGCCGCTGTCGGCAAAAACGGCATCGAAGGCGGCGGTGTACCTGCTGTCACGGTCCCGGATCAGGTACTTCACGGTGGCGCTGACCTCCTGCAGGTCCATGACCAGATTTCTGGCCATCTGGGTGGTCCAGGCTGCGGTGGGATGTGCGGTTGCGCCAAGGATGCGGATGCGGCGGGTGGCGTGCTCGATGATGACGAGGACGGAAAGCTGCACTCTGGTCAGGGTGTTGGTTTCGAAGAAGTCGGCGGAAAGCAGGGCGTGGGCCTGGCTGCGCAAGAAGGTGGCCTAGCTGAGGTGGTCGCGGTGAGGCGCGGGCTGGATGTTGTTGGTTTTGAGGATCTCCCAGACGGTGGAGGGCGCGACCTTGATTCCCAGGGTGGCGAGTTCGCCGTGGATTCTGCGGTAGCCCCAGCTGGGGTTGTCGCGTGCCAGGCGCAGGACGAGGGCTCGAATGCTGCGGATGGTGGGAGGTCGGCCGGGTTGTTTGGGGCGAGAGACCCTGCAGTGGCGGCGACGCAGAAGGTCGCGGTGCCAACGCAGGACGGTGTCGGGGGAGACGATCAGGTGAAGCCGTCGCAGCGTTGGCCGGGGGATCATGTGGAGCAGGGCGGAAAGAAACGCCCGGTCCACTGGGGTGAGCCGGGGTTTGTCGACTCGGCGCTGCAGGACGGCGAGTTGGTGGCGCAGCACCAGGATCTCGACGTCTTTGTCGGTGTTGCTCATCGGCAGTAACCGCAGAAGCCTGACCATGCCGGTGAGGGCGAGGTAGGACAGTCACAGGAGCACGGCGGACGATCCTCGCCTGCCCTGTCCTGCGGTCCTCGGCGGGGCCGAGAAGGTACAGGTCACAGCCCACGGATGAGGTTTTCGGCACCCACAGGGTCGAGGACGGCCGACCTGCCGACGCAAGACGTTCAGCTGGTGGCGCAGTACCAAGATCTCCGCAGTCTTGGATGCCTCCGACCGCGCGAGGAGCGCGATCCAGGCGCTGAGCTGACAGAAGATCAGGTACACCAGCCGCAACGTCACGGACACCGATCATGCCGAACGGAACCGGATTCACATCCCCGCAGCTCAGCAGCGTGGCCGAATATCGGGCACCCACAGGCATGAAGCTGCTGCTCAGCGTCGGTGGCCGACTTCTGGAACCCCACAGGGAGATCTGGCGGCGCAGCACGGCGTTCTCGTGCCGTAGGACCAGCAGTTCGGCCTCCTTGCTCAGGTCTCGTCGCACCAGCACTGCGGTCAGACTGAGCAGCGAACGTACCAGCCGGTACAAGATCGACAGACACAACATCCGACGATCATCCACGACCGGCCAACACGTGAGGATCGCAGGTCAGGACGCTGCGTCGAGTTTTCGAGCCCAAGACGGGATCCGCTGGAACACGAAACCCTGTTCTTTGCGGGATCCAGCAGCCGTTTCGCTGCCGCGAGTTCGGGCTATCAGTCACCACAATCCCCGTCCCCCTCGATGACCCGCACCAGATGCGGCCGGATGCTCACCGTCTGGTCCTCATCGTCGAAACGCACTACCAACCGGGTGTGGGGTGCCAGAAGTCGGCCTGCGTCTCTGCCCTGGGGTGATCGAGGTGTGTGGTTGTCGGGGCATGATCGTGTGCCGTGTCGTTGCGTCTGCTTTACCTGATCTTGCTTCAGCTTGTGAAGCTGATGTTGTTGCTCGGACGTTCGTCAGCGTCCAAGGATGTCGAGCTCCTGGTGCTGCGTCACGAAGTCGCCGTGCTGCGCCGAGCCAACCCGACACCGCGCCTGGACTGGGCGGATCGCGCGGTGTTCGCCTGTGGGGTTCCAGAAGTCGGCCACCGACGCTGAGCAGCAGCTTCATGCCGCCCGTTCATACTCGTTGATCAGGCCACCCAGAACCGGTCGACGCTTGATCTGTTCATGGCTGAGGTCTGCCATGGGGTGGGTCGGGTGCGGTGGGCGAAGGTCGCGGGCACGGTGCGGCCGTCGACCGTTGTAGTGTCGAATGTACTCCGCGAGTAGTACCCGCAGGTGCCGCTGACTGAAGATCAACATGCGGTCGGTGAGTTCGGCTCTGAGAGTGCGCACGAACCTTTCGGCAAAACAGTTCACCCGCGGGCAACGAGGAGGAATTCTGGCCACGCGGATGCCCACATCGGCCAGGACAGCGTCGAACGACGCGGTGAACTGACCAGCTCGGTCTCGAACGAGGAACCGGAATTCAGTGGCGCGATCGCCAAGATCCATGACCAGGTTTTGGATCTGCTGTGTGGTCCATCGGCCATCGGGATTCGTGGTCGTGCCCAGCAGGTGCACGAACCGATTGCCAACTTCCAGCACGAAGAACACGTAGATCCGCTTGAGTGTCACCGTGGGAGTCGACGTGGAAGAAGTCGCAGGCCAACATCGTGGATGCCTGCGCGCGCAGGAACTACCCGCCAGGTCGTGTCGGTGCACCTGACCGGCGCTGGAGGGATCCGCAACCGCTGGAGAACGCGGCGGATCGTCGACGCCCCCACGCGGTGGCCGAGTTTGAGCAGCTCGCCCTGGATTCGCTGGTATCCTCAGCTCTGATTTTCCCTAGCTATGCGTTCGATCAACAAGGCCACAGTGTCCTCTGGGTGGACGTCCGACGCGGTTGGGATATGTCCATTTCTTGGTGACCAGGCGACGATGCCAGCGCAGCACCGTGCCCGGAGTGACCAAGCGATGCCCCCGCAGCATCCGCGGCAACCTCCGGACCAGCGCGGCGAACACGGCTCGCCCCGCCCAGTCCAGGCGAGGCCTCGGGTTGGCTCTGCGCAGCACGGCGACTTCGTGGCGCAGCACCAGGAGCTCGACGTCCTTGGATGCCGAGGAGCGGCTGAGCAACAACAGCAGGTTCACAAGCTGGAGGAAGATCAGGTAGAACAGACGCAACGACACGGCTCACGATCATGCCTGTCAGCCGAGCTCACCGACCATGCAGCTCAGAGGCGCAGGCCGACTTCTGGAACCCCACAGGCATGCTCTATGGAAGGTGCAGCCGTATCCTGCGTGCAAGGTCATGTGGTGATACTTAACGCAACGTGATGGGCTTGCTCCTCCGCTACAGCGTCTGTCATGGTGCGGTTCGGGGTCCGAGTCCAAGCGTGTGAAGTTTACGCCGAAGCTGTTGTAAAGCCCGCGCGCGGGTGGGGCCGATCCCTCCCTGGGGTATTCCGAGATTATGGGCTATCTCTGTGTAGCGCTGGGGGGTGTCGGTGAACAGGGTCTGTAGCAGGGTGCGCCGCCGTGGTGGGAGTTCGGCGATGAGGTCATCGAGTATCCGTTGTGTTTCGCGGTGGATGAGGCGTTGTTCAGGGCCTGCGGTGTGGTCGGGGAAGTTTCCGGCTACCGTGTCGGTGGGAATAAGGGTATGTTTGGCTTGTTGATACAGGATGTGCAGGGCTTCTCTGCGGGCGGTGGTGGTGAGCCATCCGGCGAGCCGTTGCGGGTATTGCACTCGGGAGGCGTTTTTCGCAAGCCGCAGCCAGGTCATCTGTACCGCGTCGAGCGTGTCCGCTTCTTGAAGCCGAAATGATCGGACCGTGGCGAGGACGATGCTGCCGTATCGGCGAATGATTTCTTCCCAGGCCGTTGAGTCTTTCTCGCTGACCAACTGCAGCAGATCCGCCACGCTCGTCGTGGCATCGATGCGCGGGTGGTCATGGGTGAGCAGAAAGCCGTTGGTATCCAGGACGGTCATGAGCATGCCGTTCGCGGTGGCTCAGGTGTCTGGACTGTCTGGGCAAGCTCAGACGGTGCCAGGGGCTCGTAGTGAGGTGGTGGCCCCGTGGGAGGTCGTGGCGGTGTGGTGTTCATCAGGGCTTTTTCTTTTCTGAAGGTGTGGCCTGCACCCCGGCCGGGGTGATAGGGATCACTGTGCACAACCCGTTATGTGGGAACATGGAGTGAAACTAAAACCGGCTGGTCAGAGGCTTCTCGGACTAGTGGTGGATCTCCTGCGCGGGGGGTTGAGATGGGGGTGGAGTTCGGACTTCTCGGCGATGTCGAGATCCGGGTCGGTGGCCACCCGGTGGAGCTGGGTCATGCCCGGCAGCGATGTGTGCTGGTGGTGCTGCTAGTTGAGGCCAACCGCGCGGTCTCGGTGGATGCACTGGTGGACCGGGTGTGGGGGGATCGGGCGCCGCATCGTGCTCGCCCGACGCTGTACAACTATCTGTCTCGGCTGCGTCAGGCCCTGAGTCCTATCAACGAGGTCGATCTGGTGCACCGCTCTGGAGGTTATGTCCTCGTCGTCGATCCGATGGCGGTGGATGTGCATCGGTTCCGTCACGTGGTCGCCCAGGCCCGCGCGGCTGATGATGAGGATCGGGCGCTGGTGTTATTGGAACAGGCCCTGGGGCTGTGGCGGGGGGAGCCGTGTGCCGGCCTGGACACGCCATGGGTCACTGCGCTGCGTGACACCCTGGAGCAGGAGCGGTTCGCCGTCGAGCTGGACTGCACCGACCTCCAACTGCGCCGCGGCCAGCATGGATGGCTGCTGAGCGAGTTGTCCACCAGGGCCAAGGCACACCCCCTGGATGAGCGCGTGGCCGGCCAGATGATGCTCGCCCTATACCAGAACGGCCGCCAGGCCGAGGCCCTGGAACACTTCCAACAGTTGCGGGTGCGACTGGCCGAGGAACTGGGCATCGATCCCGGCCCCAGCCTGCGACAACTCTATGAGCAGATCCTGACCACCGACCCGGCACTGACCCTCCCCTCAGCTCTCTTCTCCGCATCGGTGTCCGCACCGCCGCCGCGCCAGCTGTCTGCCCATACCCCGCGCTTGACGGGCCACGCCGCGGAACTAGGCCAGCTCACCACATTGCTGGACCGAACCGCTTCGCCGGGGAACACCACAGGGACCAGCAACACTGCCCAGACGCTGCACGAGGCCCGGTCGGATGATGGGTTGGCGGGGCGAGTGTGGAATGTGCCGGCCCGTAGCCCGGTGTTCACCGGGCGGGAGGAGCTGCTCACCGTGCTGCGGGCCGCGCTTCAAGGCAAGGAGTACTCGACAGCGGTGGTGCAGGCGCTGCACGGGATGGGCGGAATCGGCAAGACTGCCCTGGTCATCGAGTACGCCCACCGTCACGGGGCCGACTACGACGTGGTCTGGTGGATCCCGGCGGAGCAACCGGCGCTGATACCGGACCGGCTGACCGAGCTGGCCCACGCCCTGGGTGTGGCGGCCATCACCGACCCGGTGACTGCGGCGGTGGCCCGGCTGCTAGGTGTGTTGCGGGAACGGGACCGGTGGCTGCTGATCTTTGACAACGCCGAAGAACCCGCGGCGCTGGCCCAGTACCTGCCCGGCGGTGGCGGCCACGTGATGATCACCTCCCGCAATCCCAGCTGGCACGAGCTGGCCACTCCGGTGGAAGTGGGCGTATTCGACCGAGGCGAGTCGATCACGTTGCTGCGCCGCCGCGCCCCGCGGCTGACCGACCGTGAGGCCGGGCGACTCGCGGAGGCCCTGGGGGATCTGCCGCTGGCGCTGGCCCAGGCCGCCGCGTACCTCGCTGACACCCCCACCGGTGTGCAGGACTACCTGGCCCTGCTAGCTGAGCGGACCACGGAGCTGCTGGCCCACGGCGCCCCCGCCACCTACCCGGTGTCGCTGGCCGCCAGCACCCAAATCGCCCTCGACCGGCTGGCCACCCAGTCCCCGGCTGCCCTGGTGCTGCTCACCTTGGCCGCCTACCTGGCCCCGGAACCCATCCCGCTGACCCTGTTCACCACCCACCCGACCCAGCTACCCGAACCCCTGGCGACCGCGGCCACGGATCCGCTGGCGTTCACCGCGATGACCCAGCTGCTGCGCCAACACGGTTTAACCCGCGGCGAGACCGCCACCCTGACACTGCACCGACTGCTCGCCGCGATCCTGCGCACCCAGCCGCGCCAGCACCAGGACCTGCCCACTTTGGCGGTTCGGCTATTGCGTGCCGCAGTCCTGGCCGATTCTCCGTGGGAGCACCCGCCGACCTGGCGCCAGCTCCTCCCGCATATCCTGATCGCCACCGACGCCCACCGCACCCTCACCGGGGCAGAGCAGGACGTCGCCTGGCTGCTCCACCACGCCGCCGAGTATCTGTACAGCCGGGGGGAACCCGCCCCCGCCCGGCTGCTATTCGAACGCGCTCGGGACCTGCGCCGCTCCCTGCTGGGTGACGACCACCCCGACACCCTGGAATCGGCCGGCGCTCTTTCCTTCAACTTGTGGGAGTTGGGGCACTATGAGCAGGCCCGCCAACTCGGCGAGGACACCCTCACCCGCAGCCGCCAGATCCTGGGCGACGACCACCCCCACACTCTGTTCTCGGCCGTCAGCCTGGCCGCCACCCTGCGGGAGTTGGGGCGCTATGAGCAGGCCCGCCAGCTCGGCGAGGACACCTTGGCCCGTTTGCGCCGGGTCCTGGGCGACGACCACCCCTCCACCCTGGGCTCGGTCTTCATCCTGGCCGCAGCCCTGTGGGAGTTGGGGCGCTATGAGCAGGCCCGCCAACTCGGCGAGGATGCCCTGACTCGCTTGCGCCGGATCCTGGGTGACGACCACCCCCACACCCTGCGCTCGGCTTACTGCCTTGCCCTCTACCTGTGGGAGTCGGGGCACTATGAGCAGGCCCGCCAACTCGGCGAGGACACCCTGGCCCGTTTGCGCCGGGTCCTGGGCGACGACCACCCCCATACCCTGCGCTCGGCCGTCAACCTTGCCCTCTATCTCTGGAAGTTGGGGCAGTATGAGCAGGCCCGCCAGCTCGGCGAGGATGCCCTGGCCCGTTTGCGCCGGGTCCTGGGCGACGACCACCCCCATACCCTGCGCTCGGCCCACAGCCTCGCCACCGCCCTGCGGGAATTGAGGCAGCATGAGGCCGCCCGCCAACTCGGCGAGGACACCCTCACCCGCCGTCGCCGGGTCCTGGGCGACGACCACCCCGACACCCTGCGCTCAGCCGTCAGCCTTGCCGCCGTCCTGTGGGAATTGAGGCAGTATGAGCAGGCCCGCCAGCTCGGCGAGAATGCTCTGATCCGCTTGCGCCGGATCCTCGGTGACGATCATCCCGACACCCTGGGTTCGGCTCACGGCCTCGCCGCTGCGCTGGCGAATCTGGGTAAGTAGGACCAGGCGGTTCCTCGCTGTTTCAAGTCGGTTTGGTGATCAAGTGAGTGTGATCTCGGCGTGGCCGGTTGACGAGGAATGATGGTTTCGTTGGCTGCGTGGCTTGTGGGTGCCGAATAGCTCATCCACAGCGGTGACTTGCGGCATCGCTTGAGGTGGCCGTCGGGCATGATCGCCGGCCGTGGCAGTACGACTGCTCTATCTCATCTTCCGGCAGCTCGTGGCATGGCTTGGGTTGCTGGCCCGTAGTTCCAGGTCAAAGATGTGGATGCCCCTCGCGGGACGCTCGCAGGCGGGTGAAAGTAGGTGCCACACCGGTTACACCGGCCTGTGGGGCTCGGAAACACGATGCAGGGCACTGTCAAGTTAACCTTGATCGTGATCTACTTTGCTAATGCAATCACAAAATAAGTAAGCGTTCGGCGAACATGGCCACCACATCTTGTGTTTGTGTTAGCAAAGTAGATCACGATCAAGGTTAACTTGACAGTGCCAGGGGGATCACGGCGTCGGAGGCATCCGTCTTGGTCTCATCGATGATCAATCGACCAGATACCCGCTGTACCGTCTGGGAAATTTGCAGCGTGTTTTTGCGAAATCGATATCGCTCCATCTGAGGCCGAGTAGCTCGTCGCGGCGCAGGCCAAGCGTTGCGGCGAGCACGTATACCGGATAGAAACGGGCTCCCTTGGCCGCCGAGAGGAGTCTTTTGACATCGCTGACGGGTAGCCCCTTGCCGATCTTATAGCGTGGGGTAGGGATCTGGGCGAGTTTGGCAACGTTGCGGCTGATAAGTTCCTCACGTTCGGCATTGCTCAACGCATTGCGCAATACCGCGTGTATGTATTTGATCTGTCGACGGGAGGGCACTCGGCCACAGCAGCGACCGGCGGAACAGCACCGTTTCGCTTCGTCACGGTTCTTGTCGTAGCCGTTACTGCAACACAGGCACTTCTGCCGGCAGACTGCGATGAGATGACGCACGTCTGCACCCGTGAGCTTGTCAAGTCTTTTCGTGCCCAGTACCGGGACGATGTGAAGCCGGACGGCGCTCTCGTATCCGCGCAGCGTGCTTGCGCGTTTGTGTGCCGCGATCTCCCGTAGCCAATATGCGAGGTAGTCTCGAAGGTTCATACTCCGGTCGGGTACCAGCACGCCGTTGGCTGAGTCGCCCTTGAGCGTGTCGAGCTTCCGTCGCACCTCGTCGAAGCTGGCACCGTACACCGGTCGCCGCTTGCGCTGCCCGGTCGCGGTGTAGACATAGGCACTACCCACCCAGCGACCGTCCGAGGACCGCTGGTAGATCGAACCTTCGCCGTTTGAGCGGCGGCGGCGCCCCTTCTCTTGTCGTTCCACTTTCAATTTAGGCTGCCTCCTCCATGAGTCGTGCGATGTACTCATCAATGGCAAGGTGCGGAATTCGACGCAGCCCACCGATCTTGACCGATCGAAGCTGGTTGGTACGTATCAAGTCGAAGATTTTCCATCGGCTGATCTTTAGCGCCTGTGCGGCTTCCTCGACGGTATAGACCACGACGTTCACAGTTTTCCTCTCAATTTCTTAGGGTGGAGTCATGCGGCGTCGCGTGCTGCTTGGCGTCGTTCGCGGGCTCGGGCGGCAGCGGACAGCGCGAGCGCGGTGTCTCCAGTGGTGAGGTAGCCGGTCCCAGCGAATTCCCAGTGCGACACGACGAGGGTGGTGTCTTCGTCGATCAGTTCGCGGACGTGTTCGGCAGTTTGGCGCTGGCGGTAGGTGCGGCGTTCGCGGCGGATGGCGCCGAGGGTGGTGGAGTAGCGGCGGCTTTTAGAAGCGAAGTGGCCGCAACTCCTCGTCAAAGGTAGTAGTACCCACGCCTGTGATCGAGCGCGGTCAGGGCATGCCTATACGACCAGCGTGCTGCACGGTAAGGGGCTGACACGAATAACCGCGGGGGTGGGCAGGATGGTGACGTGTGTGGGCGGTGGCTCAACGAGCGAGCTGTGGGGTTTAAGTCCGAGGGGGACTCCAAACACGCGTTAGTGGCATACCTGCACAGAGCAGGTATTCATGGACAGGTCATAGCTGCATGCTGTGGCACTGTGCTAGCAGATCGTGAACATGTTGTCGAGCGGGGACATGCCCTTGAGCAGCGAAGTCAATGGGCGATCCTCGGCCGCCCGTGCGTTGGTCGCTTAAGAAAGTCTGGTCGTCTGTTTCTTCGTGGAGTTCAGACGACTACGTCGGTGTGCGGTGGGGTGATGGTGATTGAAGTGGGCTCGGCTACGAGGTCACCGTCTAACACAACGATCGGCCAGCTCGCATCAACCCCGCCTGCCCGATCTTGCTCCTCACCGATGCAATAGTCCCCCGGGATGCGAGTTCCCTGCGACAGGCTCATCGGGCGGTGGTCCGGGCAGCGGCACGGTGCTAACCAAAGACGGCGTCGATGAGTGGCTTGCCGGGATGTGGCGGTGGGCAGTCCTGAGTAGGTTTGGATCCATGGCTAGTTCTCTGGTGTGGATCTCTGGAGCGTCTGGTGGCATCGGGCAGGCACTGGCCACGACTGTCCCGTGGGATAACGCTCGGGTGATCGGTATGGCGTTGTTGCATTAGCGGAAGGGTGGGCACGGTCAACTGTGGCTGCGGTGTGCCGTTCAGATGGCGAGGGTGAGTTCGGCGAAGGCTGCTGGGATCCGGTGGTTGGGGTTGAGGTCGATGGGCAGTTCGTAGTGACCGCGGCGTAGGTTCTGGACGAACGCGTGTCCTGCACAGATCACTCGCGCTGAGCGCAGTCGTTTGAGACCGCGCATTGGCCGTAGCCGGTCCTTCAGACGGCCGTGATCGGCTTTGACCGTGTTGTTTGCATACTGCTCTGTGACGTGGCAGGCGGAGGGCAGCAGCTCGTCGAGCACTCGTGGATAGGTGGGAGCCTGGTCGGTGCTCACCTCGGCCGGGCGTGGGCTGTGCTCGAGCGCGCGGGCGAAGAACCGGCGAGTAGCTGCTAGATCCCGTTTCTCTGCGATGAGGACGTCGATGACCTGGCCGAACTGGTCGATCGCCCGGTACAGATAGACCCATCGTCCGGCGACTTTGACGTACGTTTCGTCGACGAACCACCGATCCCCGGGGGCGTGCCGGCAGGGTCGGGCCGCGTCGATCAGCAGCGGGATGAACCGCTGCACCCAGCGGTAAATGGTCACATGGTCGACCTCGATGCCCCGTTCGGCCAGCAGCTCTTCGACGTCCCTGTAAGACAGCGCATAGCGCAGGTACCAGCGCACCGCGACCATGATCACATCCGGCGGGAAGCGGAACCCAGCGAACCCAGACCTCGGTGCTGGCACTCGGGCAGGACCGCGACGCATTAACCCAGCCTGCCCGAGTAGGTCACCCCCTAACGCAACGATGCCGGTGGGACGCATTCGTCAAGGGTGCTGTCTCGAGGTCAACCCCCTAGCAAGCAACCTCATACCAGCAGAAGTCGGAGTGATTGTAGATGCCCCCACTCCGCTGCGCCCGGTTCGAGGCAGAGTTCCGCGCCGCGCTCGCCAGCGCGGCCGACGACCTCGACCTGTCCACCGTCGAAGCCGTGCTGGGGCGCTGGCATGCGCTGGCCACCATGGCTGCCAACCCGCTTACCCCCGAAGAGCAGGCCCAGCTGCAGCGCGTGAAGGCTGGTGACTTCACGGGTCTTTACACCCGCGATGAGAGCGGGAACTGGGTAAGGCTGTAAGTGTCCCGCTATGGGTCGATCTGGCTGAAGATCGCAGGCTGAGTGAGGCAATGGTGCGGACTTTGGCAGCATAGGGCCGGTGGGCGTGGGCACCGGCGGCACGGCGATTGTTCTGGGCGGGGGCGGCGTGCTCGGCGCGGTGCAGGTCGGGATGTTGCGCGCTTTGGTCGAGGCCGGGGTGCGGCCCGACCTGGTGGTGGGCACGTCGGTCGGGGCGCTTAATGGAGCGGTGTTTGCTGCGTTGCCGGCCGATGAGGTCGCCGACCGGCTTGACGCGCTGTGGCGCTCGCCCGATGCCCGGACCGTGTTCGCGGCCGGGACGGTCCGGCGGCTGCACGAGTTCGCCCGCAGCGGGGTGGCCGCGCACCCATCGGGTCCGTTGCGCCGGGCGGTGACCGCCGTGCTGGGCGACCGGCGCATCGAGGACCTGCCGGTGCGCTTCACGTGTTGTGCAGCGCGCATCGAGGATGCTGCAGAGCACTGGTTTGACCGTGGCCCCATCGTTGACGCCGTGCTGGCCTCGTCCGCGGTGCCCGGGCTGCTGCCGCCGGCGGTCGTCGATGGCCAGCACTATCTGGACGGTGGTCTGGTCAACAGTATCCCGCTGGGTCGTGCCGTTGAGCTGG
>JALZHU010000021.1 GCA_030860695.1 Actinomycetota bacterium | reverse complement strand
CAAGAGGCCGCACAGCAGGATAGGCAATCTCGCACCGTGTGAGGTCGAGCACAACTGGTGCCAAGAATTTGACAGGAATTGCTGGGCGCGGGATAATAACGGTGTCTACGAAAGCGGTCGGCCTCCAGTGTGTGCGGTCAGGCCACCACGCGCTGCCAGCATCGTCTTTAGTGTGCTCAGTGCGACATCGTGGTCGATCGGGCTGCGGTTTTGGTGCGGGGACTGCTCTGGCTACTCGCTACGTCGCGATGGCGGGCGCTTGAGGAAGTTGGCCAGCCTCGCCCCAGCGTCAGCAGGGTTCTGCATGTCAAGCAGGAGTTGGCTCCGGCCTCACATTGTCCCCGGGGTGCCGCAGCCGCAGCCATGAGTGAAAAGGTGGCCGCCCCGGTGGAGAACGGCAGACTCTCCGGTCCCGGAGAGGAAGAGCACCGGCTACTTGAGCACCGTGGCTGTCAGGGTCATCCGCTAGCTTTCGAACGTATGTTCGAGTAAGCTACTAGCGGTGGGGGATGGACGAGCGATTGCGACAGGTTTTGCGCGAGCGTGTGGAAGCGTACCTGCTCGACGTCGAGCGGGTGCTCCACGGAGTGGAGCCAGGGTGGCCTGGCCAACGGTACGGGTTCTGCTGTTGCCCCTTGCCGCGGCCTGGCGAGCCCTCTTGGCACAACATGGTCCCGCCCCCCGCGGACGCTGCCGGCACTGCGACCGGGCATTCAGCGCGTGGCGCAGCCGGGCCCCGCTGTGCTCGGTGTGGCGCACTGCGCACGCCTACCTGGGTGGCGGGTGGCCATCAGATGGCGATCCCTGATCTGTCGAGCGGCACCGTCAAAAGTCAACGCCGTGGTCGCGCAGCCATTTGATTGGATTGATCTTCTGGCCAGCCGCATTCCATACTTCGAAGTGCAGGTGCGGCCCGGTCGAATAACCCCGGTTGCCCATTTCGGCGATCTTCTGGCCCGCGCGGACCTTCTGACCCTCCGACACGAGCGAGCGGTTGATGTGCCCGTAGACGGTGGTCGTGCCGTCCAAGTGCTGGATGCGCACCCAGAGGCCGAAACCGCTGGCCGGTCCGGACTCCACGACTACGCCGTCGGCAGCGGCGACGATCGGCGTCCCGATGGCGTTGGCGACGTCGATGCCCCAGTGGAACACTCCCCAGCGGGTGCCGTACCCAGAGGTGAAGACGCCTTTCGTGGGCGAAAAGAATCGAATCCGTTTGGCCTCGGCCTCACGGGCGGCGCGCTGCTCAACGAGGCGCTGGCCCTTCGCCATCGCCTGCACGGCCTCGACGGCCGCAGGCTCCGCGGGCCGGGTTACCGGTAGGTACTCCGGTGGTGGAGCGGATCCGCCGAGGCCTATCGCCGACGACGCGTTCCGTGCGGACGCCAGCAACGTGGCATCGTCGGAGACCACGGCCTCCGTGTTGTCGATGGTCTGGCCCGCGGCCACGAAGGCGCCAGCAGCAACGGCTGCTACCACGACCCGGCCGCGCGCGGCAGGGGAAGGTGCCGTAATGCGGTGCGCCACCCGGGTACCGGAGGGGTCAGCATGCAGCGCCGCCTCAACTACCGGAGATGGTCGTTGGCCGCCTGGGGAGCGGTGTCGAGCCAAGACCTGCCTTCCCGTCTCGGGAGTCCGTCTGACACCGGGCGGGGGATCCCGGAAAGCTGGTGGGGACCAGCTGCGTCAGCAGTACTCGGATCGTGGCCGTAGGACCGCGGGACCGTAACGAAGCGCGACGGCTGTGGGCAAGGCGACGTTCCGCGATATGTCCGGCTGTATCGGCCAGCGTCCGTTCTGCCGCGCTGTACGGTCGGTCACCCCGCTTACGAGGCGGAGAGGGGCGACGAGCCGACGGTATTGGGCGTCGCGGCCTCAGCTGCCAGATCATCCGCCGTCGTTGCCGTGGTCCGTTGGCGGGCCGGCGGACTCCCGTCAAGCTGGGGGGCCAGCGTGCTCGCCACTGTCAGGACGGTGTGCGGGTCGACCGGCAGCGACAGGTGTCCCACGTCGCTGAGCTGGTAGTTAGTCACGAGGAGATCCGGGTGATCCAACCTGGCGTTGCGCTGGGGCACGATCCACTCATCCAGTTCGCTCCACACCGCGACAAAGCGGGTGCGGCACCCCGGCGACGGTGCCGCGAGCTCGGTCACAATGTCGGAGTTTGGGCGTAGCTGGCGCAGCACCGGAGTGGGCAACAGGTACGCGGCCATCGTCCCGTGATGGGGAGTACCCAGGGTGACCAGTGTGTGCACCCGGGCGTCTCCGCCCAGCCGCTGGACGTAGTAGCGGGCCACCAGTCCGCCCATGGAGTGTCCCACCACATGCACCTGCTCAGCGCTGGTCGCCTCACAGATCTGCTCTACCTCGCGGCCCAGCTCGCGGGCGGCGCTGCGCACATCGCCGGTCAGCGCGGTGAATACGCTGTAGTTAAGGCCATAGACCACGCCGAATCCACGCCTGCGCAAAGCCCTGCCCAGCACCGCAAACGCCGACCGGTTGTCAGCAAAGCCGTGCACCAGCAGGATCGGCATTCCGGTGGTGCGCACGTCAGTGATCACCAGACCGCGCTCGGTAGGGGGTAAATCGTCGGTGCGGTAGCAGTCGTAGGGGCCGCCTGGACGCACCTGCTCGGTGAGTGCGCCCCACGGATACATGATCAGGTGCGCAACTAGTACCCCGGCCTCCAGCGCCAACCCCCGTACACCGGCAGGTCGGGTCACCGTCACGACGGTGTGCGACAGGGCGCCCAGTGCCGTGCGCATAGATGCCGCCGCCAATCCCGTCGCATGCGTGCCGTGTGCGACCAACTGACGCGCCGCGAGCCAGGGCTGGCCGGCGGGGTTCATGCGGTCACAATAAGTTGTTGACACCGGCTATGCACTTTTCGGGGCGCTATACCGGCGCAGTATTTCGGGGCAGCTACCCTTGGGTCAATGAGCGGACGTATCCGGGTGGTCATCGCCAAACCGGGGCTCGACGGGCACGACCGCGGCGCCAAGGTCGTGGCTCGTGCCCTGCGTGACGCAGGCATGGAGGTCATTTATACCGGATTGCACCAGACCCCGGAGCAGATCGTGGAGACGGCGCTGCAGGAGGATGCCGACGCGGTAGGGCTTTCGGTGCTTTCTGGAGCCCACATGACTCTGTTCGCCAAGGTCATTGAGCTATTAGAGAGCAAGGGCGCGACGGACGTGCTGGTCTTTGGTGGGGGGATCATTCCCGAAGAGGACATCCCAGAGCTCACCAAGCTCGGGGTGGCCAAGGTCTTCACCCCGGGTGCCGCCACGCACGAGATCGTCGATTGGGTCCGTGAGACCCTGGCCGGTGCCTCCGTGGAGTGATCTTCTTCACTGGTGCCAGCGGGTTGCTGCCAGCAGCGGCTGGATAGGGTCGACCGCGTGGATTTGTATGAATACCAGGCGAAGGATCTGTTCCACGCCCACGGCGTCCCGGTACTGCCTGGTCGCGTCGTCACCACTAGCGCGCAGGCGGCAGCCACCGCCGCGGAGTTCGGCGGCACTGTCGTCGTCAAGGCTCAGGTGAAGACCGGCGGCCGCGGCAAGGCTGGTGGCGTGCAGTTGGCCCACACGCCGGAGGAGGCACAGCGCAAGGCGGCTGCGATCCTGGGCATGGACATCAAGGGTCACACTGTGCACCGCGTGCTGGTCACCCCTGCTTGTGACATCGTCGAGGAGTACTACCTCTCATTTCTGCTCGACCGCACCAACCGCAGGTTTCTCGCAATGGCCAGCGTGCAGGGCGGGATGGACATCGAAGAGGTCGCAGCGACAAGACCCGAGGCGCTGGCCAAAGTGCCGGTGGATCCGCTTTCTGGCGTCGATGCTGCGAAGGCAGCTGAGCTTGTCCAGATCGCCGGGTTCCCGGCGGAGGTGGCGCAGGCAGCGGCCGACACCGTCCTGAAGCTGTGGGACGTCTTTGTCGCCGAGGACGCGACTCTGGTGGAGGTGAACCCGCTCGTCCGCGACCCGCAGGGGACGATCATCGCGCTAGACGGGAAGGTGACTCTGGACGACAACGCCGGGTTCCGCCATCCCGACCATGCCGAGCTGATCGACTCAGCCGAGCAGGATCCGCTCGAGGCCACGGCCAGGGCCCGCAACCTCAACTACGTCAAGCTCGCCGGGCAGGTCGGCATCATCGGCAATGGTGCTGGCCTGGTGATGTCCACCCTGGATGTCGTCGACTATGCGGGCCAGGCGTACGGCGGGATAAAGCCGGCTAACTTCCTCGATATCGGCGGCGGCGCGAACGCGCAAGTGATGGCGGACGGGCTGGACATCATCCTTGGTGACCCGGACGTGCGCTCGGTGTTCGTCAACGTCTTTGGCGGGATCACCGCCTGTGATCAGGTGGCCACCGGCATCGTGCAGGCGCTGAGCATCTTGGGTGATGCCGCGGCCAAGCCGCTGGTAGTCCGGCTGGACGGCAACAACGTCGCCGAGGGCCGTCGGATCCTCGGGCAAGCGGCCCATCCGCTGGTCACGATGGTCGACACGATGGACGCCGCGGCGGACAAGGCCGCCGAGCTCGCTGCACTGACTTGCGCCAAAGGAGCCTGACCGGTGGCAATCTTCCTGACCAAGGACTCAAGAATCATCGTCCAGGGGATGACCGGTTCTGAGGGCCGCAAGCACACCCAGCGGATGCTTGACGCGGGTAGTCAGGTCGTCGGGGGAGTCACCCCGGGCAAGGGTGGCCAGACCGTCGACTTCGAGGGTGCGTCGCTGCCCGTGTTCGACTCTGTGGCCGAGTCGATAGCCGCGACAGACGCCGACGTCAGCGTGGTCTTCGTTCCGCCACGTTTCGCCAAGGCCGCGGTCATCGAGGCGATCAACGCCGGCATGGGGTTGACCGTGGTCATCACCGAGGGGATCCCGGTGCATGACACCGCCGCCTTTTGTGCGCACGCCAATCCGGTGCGGACCCGTATCGTCGGCCCGAACTGTCCTGGGGTGATCAGTCCTGGGGCCTCGAATGCTGGGATTATCCCTGCCGATATCACCGTCCCAGGCAAGATCGGTCTGGTGTCCAAATCCGGTACCTTGACCTACCAGATGATGTACGAACTACGCGATATCGGTTTCTCCACGTGCGTGGGAATCGGTGGCGACCCGGTTATCGGCACCACTCATATCGAGGCCCTGCAGGCCTTCGAAGATGACCCCGACACTGCGGCGATGGTGATGATCGGGGAGATCGGCGGGGACGCCGAAGAACGCGCCGCCGACTACATCAAAGCCAACATCACCAAACCGGTAGTCGGTTACGTCGCGGGCTTCACCGCCCCCGAAGGTAAGACTATGGGCCATGCCGGCGCCATTGTCTCGGGATCCTCAGGTACCGCCGCGGCCAAGAAGGAAGCCTTGGAGGCCGCCGGCGTCCAGGTCGGCAAGACACCTAGTGACACTGCTGAGCTGATGCGCGAGATCATGAAGTCGCGTCAGTTGGGCGGCTGAGTACGCCGATCCGGTTATATCGGGGCGCGTCGGCCTGGTGCTTCCCACGACGGCGGCACTCGCCTGCCAGGGTGACGTCCGTGAGCGTCCTGCTGTCGCCGGTGTCTCGCGACCCAGCAGGTGAAGGCAGCCGTCCTGGCTGGGGCGCCATGATTGGCGCGGCCTGCCTGCCTGCCGTCGTCAGCTACCTAGCCGCCGTTGTCCTGCTTACCGTGCTCGCCGCGGCCAGTGGGGCCGACAGCTCGGCGGCGCGGCTGGCTCGGGCGGCAGCGGTGGGCTGGCTGGCCGCCCACCACGTCCCCTTGATGATCGACGGAGCTCCGCTTGGTGTCCTGCCGCTGCTGCCCACCCTGCTTCTCGGTGGGCTGGTCGCCCGCGGCGCGGTCGGGGTGGCGAACCGTTCGGGGATTGACCAGCCCGCCGACGCCGGGTGGGTGGCCGGGACGATCGCCGGCATTCATGGCGTGCTGGGTGCTGTCTTGGCGCTGTTGGCTACTCCTGCGGCGGTCACCGCGGATCCCGCGCAGGCCGCCGTCGGCTGCGCGGTGATCGCTGGTGTTGCTGCGGGTCTGGGTCTGGCCCGGCCTTGCGGGTTGCTGCCCGCGGTGCTACGCTGGGCACCCGGCTGGGTCCGGCCCGGCGTGGTGGCTGGGCTGTGGGGTCTGGCGGTCCTGCTTACCGCTGGCTTCGTCACGGTGCTGATCGCTCTGGTGGTGTCCGCGCCCGAGATCGTCCAGTTGTCGGGATCCGATGCGGGCAGCGTCCTCGGGCTCACCATCCTGTCGATGGGGTACCTACCCAATGCGGCGATCGCCGGACTGGCCTGGCTGGCCGGGCCCGGCTTCTCGATAGGGGCGTTGTCGGTCAGCCCGGTCACCGTGCAGGCCGGACCGGTGCCGGCAGTGCCATTGCTCGCCGCGCTGCCGCAGGGTCCTATACAGCCCTGGTGGGGTATCGCCCTTGCGGTGCCGCTGCTGGTCGGGGTGGCAGTGGGGCGCCGGTGCGCCGCCGCTGGCGGCGACGTTGGGGGCGACCTCATACAGCGGTTGCGGATCCTTGGGGTTGCCGCCACGGTGCTCGCGCTGGGCAGCACAGTGCTCGGCGCGATGGCCGGCGGGCGGCTCGGCGCAGCGGCGTTCGATCCCGTCGACATCCCCTTCGGGTCGCTCGCGGTGGCTGTGCTGGCCGCGACGCTACTGGGCGGCGCCGCCGCCACCCTGCTTTCTTCCCCTCACACCGAGGCCGAACATGAGGCGGACTCCGGCTGCGACAACTCTGAGCCTCCCGAACTCGACACCAGTGCTGTGCCGGGTGAGCCGGACAGCGGGGGGCCAGACCGCTAAGCCGTACACTCGGTCGCACGGCAGTGCGGGATCGCAGCGAGGGAGCTCCGATGGGCAGGCGGGCGGACCCCGGCGAGGCAGATGTGATCGTGGTCGGGGCAGGACCCGCGGGCTCGACGGCGGCCGCGTACCTGGCCCGCGCCGGGTTGGACGTGCTGCTGCTGGAGAAGTCCAGCTTTCCCCGCGACAAGGTGTGCGGGGACGGGCTGACACCCCGTGGCGTCAAGCAGCTGATCGACCTGGGCATCGATACCAGCACCGAGGCCGGCTGGTTGCACAACCGGGGCCTGCGGGTGGTGGGCGGGACAGTGACGATCGAGCTGCCGTGGCCCGACCTGGCCAACTTCCCGCCCTACGGCGTGGTCCGCCCGCGGCGGGACTTCGACGAGATGCTGGTGCGCCACGCCGAGCGGGCCGGCGCCCGGCTGCACGAACGCACCACGGTGACCGAAGCGATCGCCGACCAGCGCACCGGACGGATCATCGGCGTTCGGGGCCGGCAGGGTCCAGACAAGCAGCCGGTGGCCTATCGCGCCCCGCTCACGATGGCCTGCGACGGGGTCAGCGCCCGGCTCGCGCTCAGCCTGGGGATGGACAAGCGCGAGGACCGGCCGATGGGTGTCGGGGTGCGTCGCTACTACACCACCCCCCGCACCCATGACGACTTCCTGGAAAGCCACGTGGAGATCTGGGACCAGACCATCCCGCAGCAACCCAGGCTGCTGCCCGGCTACGGTTGGATCTTCGGCATGGGTGATGGGACGTCCAATGTCGGCCTGGGCATCCTGTCGACGTCCTCGGCGTATGGGAAGACCGACTACCGGACGCTGCTGCGGTCCTGGTTGGACGGTACTCCCCAGGAGTGGGGTTTTCGCGAGGGCAACGCCACCGGCAAGATCGCCGGTGCGGCCCTGCCGATGAGCTTCAACCGCACGCCGCACTACCGTGGCGGTCTGCTGCTGGTCGGGGACGCCGGCGGCATGGTCAATCCGTTCAATGGCGAGGGCATCGCGTACGCGATGCAGTCCGCCCGGCTTGCCGCGGAGTGCACGGCCCAGGCAATGGCCCGGCCGGAGGGGCCGGCCCGGGAGCGTGCGCTGCAGCGTTACCCCACTGCGCTGCGCGAGGAACTGGGGGGCTATTTCCGGTTGGGTAACGTGTTCAGCCGGTTGATCGGCCACCCGGCTGTGATGCGAGCGGGTACCCGCCACGCCCTGCCGCGCACGACGCTGATGCGCTTCATGCTCAAGCTGCTGGCCAACCTCTACGACAGCCGGGAAGGCGACACGATGGACCGGGTGATCACGGCGATGACCCGGTTGGCGCCCAGCGTGTGATCAACACGTCTCTCCAGGAGGAATAACGCCTGATCGGGGCGGACTTATAGGTTAGCCTCAGGGCAGCGCGTGACCGACCCGCACGTAGGGTAGATGTGGGACGTTCACGAGACGGGAAGGAAGGGACGGCAGTGCTGCAGCCCTACGTTCCCCTGGTATTGATGCTTCTGCTAGCGGGGGGCTTCGCGGTCTTCTCCATCGCCGTTGCCCCCTACATCGGGCCGCGCCGGTACAACAGGGCCAAGCTCGACGCCTACGAGTGCGGTATCGAGCCGTCCCCGCAACCGATCGTGGGGGCCGGGCGGATGCCGGTGGCCTACTACCTCACCGCGATGCTGTTCATCCTCTTCGACATCGAAATGGTGTTCCTTTACCCGTTCGCGGTGGCCGCGGACGCTCTGGGGGTCTTCGGTCTGGTGGAGATCGCTCTGTTCATCGTGACGCTCGGCTTCGCCTATGCCTACGTGTGGCGACGCGGCGGGCTGGACTGGAACTGATCATGGGTCTGGAGGAGAAGCTACCTAGCGGGATCCTGTTGACCAGCGTGGAGAAGCTGGTCAACTGGACGCGGAAGTCATCGCTGTGGCCGGTCACGTTCGGGCTGGCCTGCTGCGCGATCGAGATGATGACCACCGGCGCACCCCGTTATGACCTGGCCCGTTTCGGCATGGAGGTATTCCGTGCCTCGCCACGTCAGGCTGACCTGATGATCGTGGCAGGCCGTTTGAGCAACAAGATGGCGCCGGTGTTACGGCAGATCTACGACCAGATGCCCGAGCCCCGTTGGGTGCTGTCGATGGGCGTCTGCGCCTCCAGTGGAGGCATGTTCAACAACTACGCGATCGTGCAGGGCGTGGACCACGTCGTACCGGTGGACATATACCTGCCCGGTTGCCCGCCACGCCCGGAGATGCTCATCGACGCGATTCTCAAACTGCACGCCAAGATCATGGATGAGCCGCTCGGGCCCAAGCGGGCCGCGGTGAAAGCAGGCCACCGCACCGAGATGGTGCCCTCCTCGGTGCGGTACGGCCCGCAGAAGGACCCCAGACCATCGGGAAGCGGCCGGTCCCAGGTCGTTGAAGCTCGGAAGCAGTGAGCGACGTGGCAGACAAGGACATGGTGGACACAGACATCGAGCCCGCTTCACCCAGTTCGGCCGAATTGAGCCTCACAGAGCAAGCTGAGCACGAAGCTCGCGGTGGGGTGGTCGCCGGCCGGGCCCGGCAGGGCATGTTCGGTGTTCGGGGCTGGGGAGACACCTCCGGGTACGGCGGGCTGCGGCTACCGGCCTACGTACCGCCCCCTGCGCAGCGGCCCTACGGCGGCTGGTTCGACGAGCTCACCAACGAGCTACTGGCCGCGATGCGCGAGCGCGAGGTGCCCGATGCGGCGATCCAGCAGGTCACCGTGGACCGTGGCGAGATCACCTACTATGTGCGCCGGGAGCACCTGGTGGCGCTGTGCCGCACCCTGCGGGACGATCCGGCGCTGCGCTTCGAACTGTGCAGTTCGATATCCGGCGTGGACTACGGCACCGAGGTCGCGCAGCGGCTGCATGTGGTCTACCACCTCACCTCGATGACCTACCGGCGCCGGATCCGGCTCGAGGTCGCCGTCGACGCCGATGACGCCCAGGTGCCCAGCGTGGTCGAGGTCTACCCGACCGCCGACTGGCACGAGCGGGAGACCTGGGACATGTTCGGCATTGTTTTCGATGGCCACCCGGCGCTGACCCGCATCCTCATGCCCGATGACTGGGACGGTCACCCGCAGCGCAAGGACTACCCGCTCGGGGGGATCCCGGTGGAGTACAAGGGCGCCGAGATCCCTCCGCCGGACCAGCGGAGGGCATACTCGTGATGACCTCGCGACAGCGCAGTGACACTGAGCCAGCCCACACCGTCGCCAGCGGAACCAGCGACACGCAAAGTGATAACACTGGCCCGGATCCCTACGCCGCTACCACGCGGGAGACCACCGAGGGTCGGGTATACACCGTCACCGGCGGCGACTGGGACAACCTGATTGAGGACTGGCGCCACGACGAACGCATTGTCATCAATATGGGGCCGCAGCACCCCTCCACGCACGGTGTGTTGCGGCTGGTCCTGGAGCTGGAGGGAGAAGTCGTCACCCAGGCCCGCTCGGTGATCGGCTACCTGCACACCGGTATCGAGAAAAACTGCGAGTACCGGACCTGGACCCAGGGCGTCACCTTCGTTACCCGGGCGGACTACCTGTCACCGCTGTTCAACGAGGCGGCCTATTGCCTGGCAACCGAGAAGCTGCTCGGGATCACCGCGCCACGGCGCGCGCAGGTGATCCGGGTGTTGCTCATGGAGCTCAACCGGGTCGGGTCCCACCTGGTGGCGATCGCCACCGGCGGGATGGAACTCGGCGCGCTCACCGGCATGACCGCCGGGTTCCGCGAGCGCGAGGAAGTCCTACACCTGCTGGAATTCCTCACCGGCTTGCGGATGAACCATGCGTTCATCCGGCCCGGTGGGGTCGCGCAGGACCTGCCTGAGGGGTACGACACCAAGACCCGGGACTTCCTGAAGGTCATGGATTCCCGGCTCCCGGACTATGACAAGTTGCTCACTGGGCAGCCGATCTGGAAACAGCGGCTGCAGAAGGTGGCCTACCTGCCGCTGGATGGTTGTCTGCAGCTGGGTGTCACCGGCCCGATCCTGCGCGCCGCCGGTCTGGAGTGGGACCTGCGCAAGATCGAGCCCTACTGCGGCTATGAGGAATACGACTTCGAGGTCCCCACCTCCACCGACGCCGACGCCTACGCCCGCTACCTGCTGCGCGTGGAGGAGATCCACCAGTCACTGAAGATCGTGGCGCAATGCCTGGGCAAGCTGGAACCCGGCCCGGTGATGGTGGAGGACGGCAAGATCGCGTGGCCGGCCAAGCTGACCATCGGCGCCGACGGGATGGGCAACTCGCTAGAGCACGTCCGCAAGATCATGGGGCAGTCGATGGAGGCGCTGATCCACCACTTCAAGCTGGTCACCGAGGGTTTCGCCGTGCCACCGGGTCAGGTCTACATCCCAGTGGAGTCCCCCCGCGGTGAGTTGGGCTACCACCTGGTTTCCGATGGTGGGACCCGGCCGCTGCGGGTGCACGTCCGGGACCCCAGCTTTGTCAACCTGCAGTCCATGCCAGCGATGTGCGAGGGCGGCCTGGTGGCCGACGTCATCGCCGCGGTGGCCTCAATCGACCCGGTGATGGGAGGCGTGGACCGATGAGCCCGGCCGACAACCCGACCTTCCCGGCGTCCTTTTCTGGGCGGCCTACGGACGCGTCGGGCGCTGCGGACCAGACCGTGCCGACGACGCTGTCCACCGCGCAGGACGTGCCAGTGGAGCGGCCCCTGCGGGTGGATACCAGCGTGTTCGACGAGCAGACTAGGCAGCGGGCGCAGGAGATCATCGCGCGTTACCCACAGCCCCGCTCGGCGCTGCTGCCCCTGCTGCACCTGGTGCAGAGCGTGGAGGGGTATGTCAGCCAGGCCGGGATTGCGTTCTGCGCGCAGCTGCTGGAGATCACCACCGCGCAGGTGAGCACGGTGGCCACCTTCTACACGATGTACAAACGCAAGCCCGGAGGCGAGCACCTGGTCAGCGTGTGCACCAACACGCTGTGCGCGGCGCTGGGCGGTGACGAAATCTATGCCCGGCTGCGCAAGCGACTCGGCGTTGGACACGAGGAGACCGCGGGCCGGCCGGGTTTGCGGGGCTCGATCACGCTTGAGCACGCCGAATGCTTAGCTGCCTGCGACCTAGCCCCAGTACTGCAGGTGAACTACGAGTTCTACGACAATCAAACCCCGGAGTCGGCCGTTGCCTTAGTGGATGCGCTGCGCCGTGGGGAGCGGCCAGCCCCGACCCGAGGTGCGCCGTTGACCGACTGGCGGACCGTCGAGCTGCAGCTGGCCGGCTTCTTCGGCGAGCCGCAGCAGCTGCGCGAGGCGGTGGACGCGCCATCGGCGGCGAAGGAGACGTTGGCCGGTAACCGGCTCGCCGAACAGATGGGCTGGCAGGCGCCGGCGATGCCGTATAAGGCTCCCCCGCTACCGACTGTTTCCGACAAGAAGTGACCAGCAGAGCAGGAGCAGCCGTGACGGAGCAGACGCTCACCCCGGTGTTGACCCGGCGGTGGCTGTCGCCGAAGTCCTGGACCCTCGACACCTACACCCAGCTTGAGGGCTACACCGCGCTGCGCACCGCGCTGGCCGCGCACCCCGATCAGTTGATCCAGCTGATCAAGGACTCGGGCCTGCGGGGACGCGGTGGCGCCGGTTTCCCCACCGGTATGAAGTGGGGTTTCATCCCGCAAGCCAAACCGGGGGAGCAGCCTACCGGGC
The DNA here is from genome assembly GCA_030860695.1 of Actinomycetota bacterium. Taxonomy (GTDB): domain Bacteria; phylum Actinomycetota; class Actinomycetes; order Mycobacteriales; family Pseudonocardiaceae. The sequence goes on along the minus strand of JALZHU010000021.1, from coordinate 23,895 downwards.
CAGCGGCCAAGCCCACGTACCTGGTGATCAACGCAGATGAGGGTGAACCGGGCACCTGCAAAGACGTGCCGCTGATGATGGCCGACCCGCATTCGTTGATCGAAGGCTGCATCATCACCGGCTACGCGATCCGTGCTCACCGATGCTTCATCTACGTCCGGGGTGAGATGCTGCACTGCATCCGCCGGGTGCACAACGCGGTCAGGGAGGCCTATGCCGCCGGCTATCTCGGCAGGAATATCCTCGGCTCCGGGTTTGACCTGGACATCGTGGTGCACGCGGGCGCCGGGGCCTACGAGGCTGGTGAGGAGACCGCGCTGCTGAACTCGTTAGAGGGGCGTCGCGCGGAGCCCCGACTCAAGCCACCATTCCCGGCTACCTCCGGGCTGTACGCCGCACCCACTGTGGTGAACAACGTCGAGACCATCTGCAGCGTGCCCTACATCGTCAACGGCGGGTCGGACTGGTTCCGCACCATGGGCACCGAGAAATCGCCCGGCCCCAAGATCTACTCGATCTCCGGGCATGTGCAGCGACCGGGCCAGTACGAGGCCCCGCTGGGCATCACGCTGCGCGAGTTGCTGGACATGGCAGGCGGGATGAAGGGCGGCCAGCTGAAGTTCTGGACGCCAGGTGGCTCGTCCACCCCACTGCTGACCGCAAAGCACATGGACATTCCCCTGGACTTTGAGGGCGCTACCGAGGCCGGCTCCATGCTGGGCACCACCGCCATCATGGTCTTCAACCATACGGTGAGCGTGCCGTGGGCGGTGATGAAGTGGACCGAGTTCTACGAGCACGAATCCTGCGGTAAGTGCACCCCGTGCCGGGAGGGGACCTACTGGTTAACCCAGATCCTGCAGCGGATGATGCGGCATGAGGGCACCCCCTCGGATGTGGAAACCATGCTGGACGTCTGTGACAACATCCTGGGCCGGTCGTTCTGCGCGCTCGGGGACGGCGCCGTCAGCCCGATCACCAGCGGCATCAAGTACTTCCGGCAGGAGTTCCTGGACCTGTGCGCTAAGCAAAACGGTTTCGGCAGGCGCGCTCAGCAGGCGAAGCTGGCAGGATCGCACCGATGACGCTCGCGAAGCAGGCAGCTAATCCTTCAGATGGCAGCGGCCCTCAGGCCGTCCCGGAAGGGCACGTCCGGCTGACTATCGATGGCCGCGAGGTCGATGCGCCCAAGGGCGAGCTGGTGATCCGAACCTGCGAGCGGCTGGGCATCATCGTGCCGCGGTTCTGCGACCATCCGCTGCTCGACCCGGCCGGTGCCTGCCGGCAGTGCCTGGTCGAGGTGGAGATGGGTGGGCGCCCGATGCCCAAGCCGCAGACCAGCTGCACCCTCACGGTCGCCGATGGCATGGTCGTCAAGACTCAGCACACGTCGCCGGTGGCGGATAAGGCGCAGCAGGGTGTTATGGAGCTGCTGCTGATCAACCACCCGCTGGACTGCCCCGTCTGTGACAAGGGCGGCGAGTGCCCGCTGCAGAACCAAGCGATGTCCAATGGCCGGGCGGATTCCCGGTTCATCGACACGAAACGCACCTTCGCCAAACCGATCGCGATCTCCAGCCAGGTGCTGCTGGACCGGGAGCGCTGCGTGCTTTGCGCCCGCTGCACCCGTTTCTCCGAGCAGATCGCCGGGGATGCGTTCATCGAGATGCTCGAGCGCGGCGCCAGCCAGCAGGTCGGGGTGGCGGCCCAGAAGCCGTTCCAGTCCTACTTCTCCGGCAACACCATCCAGATCTGTCCGGTCGGCGCGCTGACCAGCGCCGCCTACCGGTTCCGGTCCCGGCCATTTGACCTCGTCTCCACGCTCGGCGTGTGTGAACACTGTGCCTCGGGTTGCGCACAGCGCACTGACTGGCGGCGGGGCATCGTGCTGCGCCGGCTCGCCGGTCATGATCCGCAGGTCAATGAAGAGTGGAACTGTGACAAGGGCCGCTTCGCCTTCACCTACGCCAGCGCCGAGGACCGGATCACCCGGCCGCTGGTCCGGGACACCTACGGTGAGCTGAAGCCGGCGTCGTGGACCGAGGCGCTGCAAACCGCCGCCACCGGGCTGCTAGCGGCCAGGGATCGCGGCGTCGGGGTACTCACCGGTGGCCGGCTGACCGTCGAGGACGCCTACGCCTACGCGAAGTTTGCTCGGATTGCCCTGGTTACCAACAACATTGACTTCCGCGCCCGACCACACTCAGCCGAAGAGCTGGACTTCCTCGCCGCGCACGTGGTCGGCATCGGCCCAGACACCGGTGGGGTGACCTACGACGACCTCAGCGCCGCTCCTGCGGTGCTCTGTGTGGCCTTCGAGCCGGAGGAGGAATCGCCGATCGTGTTCCTGCGGCTGCGTCGTGCCGCACGGGATCGCCGCATACCGGTGTGGCACCTCGGCCAGTTCACCACCCCCGCGGTGCGCCGGACCTTCGGCACGCTGCTGCGGGTGCCGCCCGGTGGTGAGCCTGAGGCCCTCGACACGCTGGACGGTCCAGCGCGCGACGCGTTATGCGCGCCGGGGGCGGTGCTGCTGGTCGGCGAGCGCGCCGCCGAGGTGCCGGGGCTGTATTCCGCGGTGGCCCGGCTGGCCGCGAACACGGGCGCTCGGATGGCCTGGATCCCGCGGCGGGCTGGCGAGCGGGGCGCCCTGGAAGCCGGAGCGGTGCCGACGCTGCTGCCCGGTGGCCGGCCGGTCACCGATCCGGCGGCACGCGCCGAGGTCGAGCACGCCTGGGGTGTGACGCTGCCGAGCCGGCCTGGCCAGGATACCGCCGGGATCGTCGCCGCCGCGGCGGCTGGACAGCTCGACGGGCTGGTCATCGCCGGTGTGGACCCCTTCGACCTACCGGATCCGCGGCTAGCCGAGCAGGCGCTGAGCCGGGCCGCCTTCGTGGTCAGCCTGGAGATGCGGCCTTCGGCGGTGACCCGCGCGGCCAATGTCGTGCTACCGATTGCGCCCGCGGTCGAGAAGCCCGGTAGTTACCTCGACTGGGAAGGTCGCCGCCGGGAGCTCCAGACCACGATCACCTCCGGAAGCAGTGTGGCCCGCGCGGCGCTGCCGGACTGCCGTGTGCTGGACAGCCTGGCCATCGAGATGGACGTCGATCTGTTCACGCAGACCCCCGCGGCGGCGTGGGCCGGCTTCGCCGCGCTCGGCACCTACGGGGACACCAATCGGGATGCTAGCCGGGAATCCCTGCAGGTGCCCGCAGCGCCGGTCCCGGAGGTTGGTGAGGGGCAGGCCTTGCTGGCTACCTGGCGCCGGCTGCTGGACAACGGGTCCATGCAGGATGGTGAGCCGCATCTGGCCGGCACCGCCCGGCCCGCCGTCGCGCTGCTGTCCGAGGCCACCGCTGCAGATCTCGGGGTACACCTCGGTGGCAAGGTCACGGTGTCTACTCAGCGGGGTTCGGTGACGCTGCCGGCTGCGGCTGCTGACATGCCGGCCGGGGTGGTGTGGCTGCCGGGTAACTCCGGACCCGCTACCGTCCGGCGCAGCCTCGGCGTCGGTCACGGTGCCGTGGTCACCGTACGGGGTGGGAATGGCTACAGGGCGTCGGGAGGCAGGCCATGACACCCACGGGGCAACTGCTCGCCGACGACCCGCTGTGGCTCATCCTGCTGAAGGTTGTCGTGATCTTCGGGTTCCTCATGGTCATGACCCTGTTCATGATCTGGATGGAGCGCCGGGTGGTCGGCCGCATGCAGCACCGGCCGGGCCCCAACCGGGTCGGACCCTTCGGGCTGCTGCAGTCCCTGGCCGATGGGCTCAAGCTGGCGTTCAAGGAGGACATCCGGCCCGTGCGGGCCGACCGCTGGGTGTACGTGCTGGCCCCGGTGATCTCGACGGTCACGGCATTCACGGCGTTCGCGGTGATCCCGCTCGGCGGCGAGGTGTCGATCTTCGGGGAGCAGACCGCACTGCAGGTCACTGACTTGTCGGTGGGGGTGCTTGTGGTGCTGGCCGCCTCGTCGCTGGGGGTCTACGGGATCGTGCTGTCCGGCTGGGCGTCGGGCTCGCCCTACCCGCTGCTGGGGTCGCTCCGCTCGGCCGCTCAAGTGATCTCCTACGAGATCGCCCTTGGGATGTCGATCGTCGCGGTGATCCTGTATGCGGGCTCGCTGTCCACCGCGGACATCGTGGCGGCGCAGTCGCAGCAGTGGTGGTTTGTGTTCCTGCTGTTCCCCAGCTTCGCGGTGTTCTGCGTGGCGATGGTCGGCGAGGTCAACCGCGCACCCTTCGACCTGCCCGAGGCGGAGTCGGAGCTGGTCGGTGGTTTCCACACCGAGTATTCGTCGCTGAAGTTTGCGCTGTTCTTCCTCGCCGAGTACGTCAACATGGTTACCGTCTCGGCGATGGCGACCACGCTGTTTCTCGGCGGCTGGCATGCCCCCTGGCCGCTGGCCGGGGGACCGCTGGACAGCGGCTGGTGGGGACCGCTGTGGTTCATTGGCAAGACGCTGGCCTTCCTGTTTGTGTTCGTCTGGCTGCGCGGCACCCTGCCCCGGCTGCGTTACGACCAGTTCATGGAGCTGGGCTGGAAAGTACTGGTGCCGGGCAGTCTGATCTGGATCGTGCTGGTTTCCGGCGCCCGGGCGCTGCGTGGCGCTGACGTCACTCCTACCCAGATCGTCGTGATTGGCAGCATGTTGCTGGTCATGCTTTTGGTCATCGCGTTCCTGCTTCCCCAGCGCAAGGCGGCCGAGCACGCACGCGAGGTGCCCACCGCCGGCTCGAACTACCCGCTGCCCCCGCTGGACCTGGTGGTGCCACCACCGCTGCCCCGGCGCGCCGCGGTGACTGCGGCTGGGGCGAACACCGGAGCGCCATCGACCACGCAGGAGGAAAGCCATGGGCCTGCTTGATCCGGTCAAGGGTTTCGGGGTCACCTTCTCGACAATGTTCAAGAAGGTGGTGACCGAGGAGTATCCCGAAGTCAAAAAGATCACCGCACCGCGGTTTCACGGCCGGCACCAGCTCAACCGGCACCCGGATGGGCTAGAAAAGTGCGTGGGGTGCGAGCTGTGCGCCTGGGTCTGCCCGGCGGATGCGATCTACGTGGAGGGCGGCGACAACACCGAGAAGGAGCGCTACTCACCCGGGGAGCGCTACGGCGCGATCTACCAGATCAACTACCTGCGTTGCATCGGCTGCGGCCTGTGCATCGAGGCCTGCCCGACCCGCGCGCTGACCATGACCAACGAGTACGAGGTGGCCGACGACAATCGCCAGGACCTCATCTACACCAAGGAGGACCTGCTCGCGCCGCTGCTGCCTGGAATGGAGCAACCCCCGCACCCGATGCGGCTGGGTGACACCGAGCAGGACTACTACGTGCAGGGTCCGACGCTGGAGCGGCGTTCGGGTTCGGTGGGTGAGGAAGAGCTGTGAACCCGCTGGATGTCCTGCTCGCGCAGCCAGTGCCCGTGCCGGTTTCTGGCGACACTATCGGCCTCGGGGAGACCGTCGCGTTCTGGATCCTGGGTCCGCTCGCGCTGGCCGGCGGGCTGGGCATGGTGTTCGCCCGCAATGCGGTGCATTCAGCACTGTGGCTGGCGCAGGCCATGCTGTGCTTGGGCGCGCTGTACATGGTCCAGCAAGCACCATTCCTAGGTTTCGTGCAGATCATCGTCTACACCGGCGCCATCATGATGTTGTTCCTATTCGTGCTGATGCTGGTAGGCAAGCAAAGTGTCGACGCGGTAGTCGAAGTGTTGCGCGGTCAGCGGGTTGCGGCTGCCTTGGGCGGGATCGGGCTGGCGGTACTGCTGGTGGCGATGCTGGGCCGGGCCTTCACCGGAGTCACCGCAGCCGGGCTGGCCAATGCCAATGCCGGCGGCGGCAATGTTGACAATCTCGGTCGCATACTGTTCACCGACTATCTGTTCCCCTTCGAGCTCACCTCCGCGCTGCTGATCACCGCCGCGGTCGGCGCGATGGTGCTGGCCTTCACCGACCGCACCAAGCAGGGCAGGTTGACCCAGCGGGAACGGGCGGAGGCCCGGATCCGCGGTCCGCATCCTTCCCCGCTGCCTGGCCCCGGCGTGTTCGCCACCGTCAACTCGGTGGCCACCCCGGCCCTGCTGCCAGACGGTTCGGTGGCCCCCGACTCGCTGTCCGAGCTGCTGGAGTCCACTCCCCGCGACCGCCTGGACGGCGACCTGCGCAACATTGCCGACGCCGGTGCAGATCCCGACCCTCGCGCCCTGCGAGGACCGGTGCCACCCGCTGAACCGGAGGAGCAGCAGAGATGATGGCTCGACCCTGCAAGCAGGTCTCGCTGCCGTGACCCCGACGTACTACCTGCTGCTGTCGGCGCTGCTGTTCACCATCGGCGCGGTCGGCGTGCTGGTGCGCCGTAACGCGGTCGTGGTGTTCATGTGCATCGAGCTGATGCTCAACGCGGTGAACCTGACCCTGATCACCTTCTCCAGGATCAACGGCACGCTGGACGGGCAGATCATGGCGTTCTTCGTGATGGTCGTGGCTGCCGCCGAGGTAGTCGTGGGCTTGGCCATCATTATGGCGATTTTCAAGACGCGGCGGTCGGCCTCGGTCGACGAGGCCAACCTGCTCAAATACTGAAGGATCAAATACTGAAGGATCAGAGCGTCTGACCGCCGCCACCGACTGCCGCTACCTGACTGGTACAGCACCGCGGGGGCCGGTGCGGTGGATCCGCTGGCTGTGCACGGCGCCGCCACCTAGTACGTCGAGGATCGGGGTGAGGGCGTGTTCGGGGTCGATGTTGGCGCGGCAGGTGAACAGGTCCACGTGCGCGAGCTGGTGTTCGGCCAGGTGGACACCGTCAGATGGGCAGCCTCGGGCTGAAGACCCTGCACATCGGCATCATCGACGACGACCCCGGCACACCGGAACGCTTCTTCTGCGCCTCGGAGTCCGCCCGCCGTCGTTCCGATTCCGTCACTGACCTCGTCCGAGGCGTTCGACTCGGGCGTGCTTGTTCGAAGCAGGGGTGGCCGAGCGGTTGATCGACCACGCCCGTCAGTGCTACGCCGGAGCCCGCAAGGTGGAGACCGACCAAGTCCTGAGTTACCTGCCGACGGTGCGAAGCTAGACGTCCGAAAGATGCCAATTCAGATCCTGGAGGAGGTGACGGTCATGAACGCGATCAACCACGGCGATGAGCAAAATGTGCTAGCTGCCGCCAAGGAAGACCACGAATCGGTGGTCGAGCTGACCCGCAATCTGGTCGCCGTCCCCAGCCGGGGCGGCGTTGACTCCTACGACCCGGTACTCGATCGGCTCAGCGCCTGGATGGCGCACCGCCACCTGCCCGCCACGGTGCTCAAGGACAAGACCGGCGCCACGGTCGGCCTAACCTGCGAACTCCACGGGGCCAGGCCCGGCCCCTGCTGGGTGCTCGACGCTTGCCTGGACACCGCGCCCTTCGGCGACGAACACGCCTGGACCCACCCGCCAACCTCGGCGGTCATCGAGGATGGCTGGCTATGGGGACGCGGCAGCGCCGACTCCAAGTCCGGCGCTGCAATCTTCTGTCACATAGCCGCCCGCCTGGCCACGGTGACCAGCCAGCTGCACGGCAGTCTCGTTCTGCTGTTCGACGTCGACGAGCACACCGGCGGCTTCGGCGGAGCCAAACGCTACTTCGAAGGCCCCGACGCACCCGACGACGTGGCCGGGGTGATGATCGGCTATCCCGGCATGGACAAGCTCGTCGTCGGCGGACGTGGTGTGCACCGCGCCAAGCTGCACGTGCATGGTGTGGCCTCGCATTCCGGCGGCAGCAAGACCACCCCCAGCGCCATCGAGAAGGCCGCGCACCTGATCCGCATGCTCTCCACCGCTGAGCTCCCTGACGGGACCAGCCCCGAGTTCCCGCTGCCGGGCAAGCTCACCGTCACCGCCATCGAGGGCGGCAAGGGCTACTCGGTCACCCCGGACCTGTGCACCCTCAACGTCGACATCCGCACCACACCCACCTTCGACGACGAAGCTGCCGGCCGCCTGCTGAAACACCTCATTGCCGGAGTCGACGACGCCTGGCCGGGCACCCGGCCAACGCTCATCCAGCTCGACACCCGTTGGCCCGCCTACGCACTCGCCGAGGACTCCCGGCTGCGCACCGCGCTCCTCGACGCCGCCAAGACGGCCGGGGTCACGGTGGAAGCCAAGATCGCAGGTCCGTCCAACATCGGTAACTACCTCGCCGGCCTCGGCATCCCCGCCACCGCGGGGTTCGGCGTGGACTACCACGGCCTGCACGGAACCGACGAGCGCGCCCGCCTGGACACCATCTCCACGGTGCAAGCCGTCTACCACTACGCGGTGCTACGCCTGATGTCGTAGACGATCAGGCAGCTCTTCCAAGGTTGTCTTTCTCGGCTACATCGGATTGGACTGCAGGGACTGGCCTGCGCTTGGCCAGCCTTAGCAAACTGCATCGTGCCGCCGCGCCCGCGAATCCGACATCAGCCGCCCTCCTTCAGCTTCACGGGGTGAGGGCCTGAGCCGCTTTCGTGGCGGTGTTGGTGTGTCCGTTGGCGGGTGTGAGGATCGGCAGTCTGATCAGCTTCGCAGGGGAGATGTCCAGTGCGTTGGCCAGTGCCACGATCTCGGAAAGGGTCACGTCACGCTGTCCGTGCTCGATGCGGTGCAGGGTGGATGTGCTCATCCCGGCCAATCCGGCGATGACCCGCAACGACTTTCGGATAGGTGTATTTCGGTGGAGATGTGAACGACTGACTATTGTCCGGACCCCCAATCCGTGGGGTGACAGTGGGGGATGGTCGTCGCCGAGGTATCCGGTGAGCCGTTGGCTGGCCCCGGCGGCCTCCCAGATCCCCATGGAGAGCTGGGCCGCCCTGCAGACGTCGAGCCACCGTCACAGGATGACTCCGTCCGGTAGCGGGTCCCGGCGGGCTCGGCTCAACCGCCGCGCCGAGAGCGGCGACGCTGAGGAGTGGCTCCAGGTGGTCAATAGCAACATCACTGCAGTGCACCGCAAACGGAAGCCACAGCCGAGGACATCGCAGAGGGCATACTTGGGCGATCTGGCGGAGGGGCGCGATGGGCGGCTCAGTACCTGGCTACCATCCGGGCCGTACGATGTGGCGATACTCGGGGATCAAGCGAGGATGGTGATGCCATTGACCGTTCCACGCTCACGGATTCCTAATCCAATACTCCCGTCATTGCGTATGCAGTGGCAGTATAGTCAGCAGGACTTAGCGGACCGTCTCACGGAAGAAGCGGCCAGCGCTCGGCGGCGACCTCGGTCAGGTACGCATCAACATCGACACTCGTCACCTGCTGGCCACCGAGCCGATAAGCCAGCACCGCGCATCCGTATCCCGAACCGGTGCGTCCAAAACCTCAGCACCGTCGTCGATGTGCGTGTGCCGGATGTGCGTGTGCCGCAGCATCTGCACGATGAGTCCGGGCAGGGTCGCCGAGGACGTCGGCATGCCCACCGGCCGGTCCTCTCGTCCGGCGTGCAGTGGGCCGACCCGGGTGACCAGCGACTGGTTGCTGTAGGCCGCCCGCAGCCAGCCGTCTTCATCGGCCGGACCGTCGTGCCACTCTCACACATCCCAGCCGAAGCCCGACCCTGGCGCCGAACAAGACCACCAGCGCGGGACAAACAGATGCCGGGGGATCGCCGCGATCACAGGGCGCCACCGCGACACCGGATGAGTGACCCCGCTGGCTAACCGCTCAGCGTGCGCCGTCCAGTCCACTGAGCCTCCCTCGCCGGATCGCAATCGTTGCTGTCAGACGGCGTGCAGCCGCCCTGTGCCGGGATCACGCCGACGATCTCATGCCACCGAGGTCCGCGCAGGATGTCGCCTACACACATATCTTTCACGTTGCCTGCGACCAGGAATCGGCCGATGACGCATGGGTACCCCGCGCAAAGAACTACGCGGGCGTGTTCGGCGCGCGGATCGCTGACGAGGGATGATCTGTCCCGGCGCCGTGTTCGGCGTCGGCACCACGTGCGCTCCCGGCCGGGCCGGGGCACCTGCGGGGCTGGGCAGCGCATCAACGCTGGGAGATGCACAGAGGAGTCAACCTCGCTCGGGGATGCCGAAGCGGCGGCGTAGGCTGTCCAGTTCCCACACTTGGCGGCGGGCCCGCTGGTTCAGGATGCGGATCAGGTCCCGGGCGATCGGGTCGTTGCGGATCTGGGTCGGGGCCAGCCGGTCCGCAGCATCCAGATGCCGGATCGCCTCGGCGTCGCGCTCCGTCCTGCACCAGCGCCCGGGCCAGATCGAAATGCAACGCCGCAGACCTCTCCTGACTGTTCAGCGCGGCCACGTCCAGCGGCGTGCGGGTGGCTTCCTCGTAGACCCGGCCGCCCTCACCGAGCTCGACACCGATTCCCAAGCGCCACACGGCGACGTTAGTGGGACCGAAGTGCATGCGCAGCCCGTTGCACTCCCCGATCCGCGCGGCGATCTGCCCAGCCTCGTCCAGGTGCGCCCGCGCGTCGTCGTGCTGTTTGTCTCGCGCCGCGCACTGCGCCGCCAACAAGTGCATCATGCCCAGCATCTCCGCACATAGCGTGTCCTCACTGCTCAGCCGGACGGATCGTCCGAGCTCGTCGATCCCGGCAGTGAGCACCCGTGACGCGCGACCACGCGCGGTGAATCGCATCAGCTGTAGGGCCCAGCCAAACTGAGTGAAGCCGATCAGGCCGGGGTCGCCGTGGCGATAGGCCATGTCGTATCCGCGTCTGGCAGCAGAGATCGCCAGGTCGGTGTTTCCGGCTAGCACTCTCGCGACACCGCCAGCCAGGTGGCACGACTGCACAAGTGCGGTGAACGCACGGTCGCGGTCGGCCGATCCGGCGGTCAGCGCGTGGGCCTACAGCTCGGTCAGCAGCGTGCCCAGATCCCGCCCAGCCAGCGAGAATCGGCCCTGGTCGCGATGCTCGTTGGCGTTGTCGGCCCAGGCCACCAGCTTGTCGAGGGGTCGCGGCGTGAGGTCGGGCACCTCGTCGGGGCCGAACTCGTTGAGCGCCAGGCTGATGCCGGGCAGCGCGGCCCGGCCCTCCAGGGTTGCCCGGTCTGGCGCCAGGTACGGCTGGCCGGTCAGATCGGCCACCGAGCAACCCAGCGCCTCGGCCAGATCCTCGATCAGGCCGCGCCGGGTGAACCCCCGTTTTCCCCGCTCCAGCGCGGACAGAGAGGGATTGCTGATTCCGGCCAGCCCGGCCACCACATCCAGGCTCAACCCGCGACGGCGCCGGACCATGTGCACCCGGGCACCGATCGCCAACGCGTCGTCAGCCTCCACCAGCCACCACCTTGCCTCGACCAGGGCGCCGACCCAGGCTACGACCGACGCTGCTCACCGGGTGCGACGAGGTGGTGGTGGTCTGCCACGACCACCCCCCTAAACTGGCAAGAAGGTGACGACGTGGTAGCCGGTGCTGCGTCGGTGCGCTGGAGTGCTGACAGATTGCTCGCTCATACCGACGAACGGAGTACCCGGCATGACTGAGGTCTTGCCTCCAGTGACTGCCGCCGTTGGTCTCGCGCAGTACGCCTGGTTGCTCGTCGCCCTGCCGGCCTTCGGCGCGCTGGTGCTGCTGGTCGGCGGCCGCCGGACCAACGCGTGGGGGCACCTACTCGGCTGCGCGACGGTGCTCGCGTCCTTCGTCTATGGCGTGGTGCTGCTCTCGGAGTGGCTCGCGCTGAGCGCCGAGGACCGGACCCGGGAGCTGAGCCTGGGCACCTGGTTCGCGATCAACTCGCTCCAGGTTGACTACGGCCTGCGGCTGGACCCGCTGTCGCTGAGCTTCGTGCTGCTCATCACCGGCGTCGGCGGGCTGATCCACCTCTACTCGATCGGTTACATGGCGAATGACCCTGGGCGGCGCCGGTTCTTCGGGTACTTCAACCTGTTCGTCGCGGCGATGCTCGTGCTGGTCCTCGCGAACAACTTCGTCGTGCTCTACCTCGGCTGGGAGGGCGTGGGTCTGGCCTCGTACCTGCTCATCGGCTGGTACCAGAACCGTCCGAGCGCCGCGACAGCGGCGAAGAAGGCCTTCTTGATGAACCGGGTCGGTGACGTCGGGCTGGCCCTGGCCATCTTCCTGATCTGGCGATCACTGGGCACCGTGCAGTTCTCCGAGGTGTTCGCCCGCGCCGGGGAGATCAGCGGGCCGACCCTGCTGGCCATCACCCTGCTGGTGTTGCTGGGGGCCTGCGGCAAGTCCGGTCAGTTCCCGCTGCAGGCCTGGTTGCCCGACGCGATGGAGGGCCCGACCCCCGTCTCGGCGCTGATCCACGCCGCGACGATGGTGACCGCTGGGGTGTACCTGATCGCCCGGTGCAACCCGCTGTATAACCTCAGCACAACCGGACGGCTGGCCGTCGCGCTGGTCGGCGTGATCACCCTGCTGATCGGGTCGATCATCGGTTGCGCCTACGACGACATCAAAAAGGTGCTGGCCTACTCCACGGTCAGCCAGATCGGGTACATGATCCTCGCCGTCGGGTTGGGCCCGGCCGGTTACGCGTTGGGCATTGTGCACCTGCTCACCCACGGCTTCTTCAAGGCGGGGCTGTTCCTCGGTGCGGGCGCGGTCATGCACTCAATGCACGACGAGATCGACATGCGCCGGATGGGCGGGCTCGCGCGGAACCTGCCGATCACCTTCGTTATCTTCACCACGGGCTACTTGGCACTGATCGGTTTTCCGTTCCTGTCCGGTTATTACTCCAAGGATTTGATCATTGAGGCCGCGTTCGGCGTGGGCGGTGCGGCGGGCTGGGCCTTTGGCGGTCTGGCGATGCTGGCGGCCGGGATCACCGCCTTCTACATGACCCGCCTCATGCTGATGACGTTCTTCGGCGAGGAGCGCTGGCGCAACCTGCGCACCGCTGACGGCAAGGAGTACCACCCGCACGAGTCCCCGCCGGTGATGTGGGTGCCGATGGTGCCGCTAGCGATCGGCTCGCTGGTCGCCGGCTACTTCCTGGCCTCGGGTGAGCGATTGGCGCATTGGCTGGAGCCCTCGGTGGGCCCCCTGGTGCATAGCGCGGCGGCGCCGTTCCCCGTCGAGTGGGTCCCGCTGTTCACCGTGCTGATTTCCGCGTTGGGTGTGCTCGTCGCCTGGCTGTTCATCGGCCGTAACCCGGTACCGGTGCGCAAGCCCGAGCCGGTCTCGCTCCCGGTGGCCGCCGCCCGAGCCGACCTCTACGCCAACGCGATCAACGAGACACTCATTGCCCGGCCCGGTATCTGGCTGACCCGGGCGCTGGTGTTCGTGGACAACAAGGGCATCGACGGGATCGTCAACGGCACCGCGGCGCTGCTGGGTGGCACGTCGGGCCGGCTGCGCCGGCTGCAGACCGGGTTCGTCCGCAGCTATGCACTGGGCATGCTCGGCGGCTCGATCGTGGTGATCGCCTTGCTGCTGGCGGTGAGCTTCTCATGAGCGGCGCGAGCGTGCTGCTGGCGATGCTGCTGCTGCCGCTGGTGGGCAGCGCGGTGGTGGCTCCGATGCGCTCGGCCCCGACCGCGGCCAGGACCACCGCGCTGGCGTTCGCGCTAGGTGAGCTGGTGCTAGCGGCGCTGGCCTGGGCGGCCTACCAGCCGGGCGGCGGACGACTGCAGCTGACCCTGTCTGTCCCGTGGATCCCGGCCTTCGGAACCCGTTTCGCGCTCGGCGTTGACGGCATCGCGCTGGTGATGATCGTGCTCACCGCTGTGCTAGTACCGATTGTGATGGGTTCTTCCTGGGCGGAGAAGCTGCCCGAGGGTCGTACCCCGGCGGGCTTCTACGCCCTGCTGCTGGCCAGCCAGTCGATGCTGGTCGGCGTCTTCGCCGCCACCGACGTGTTCCTGTTCTACCTGTTCTTCGAGGTCATGCTGGTGCCGATGTACTTCCTGATCGGCCGCTTTGGTGGGCCGCGACGGCAATACGCGGCGGTGAAGTTCTTCCTGTACTCGCTGTTCGGTGGGCTGGTCATGTTGGCCAGCGTGATCGGCATTTTCGTGGTGAGCTCCGATCGGCTAGGTCAGGGCACTTTCGACTGGACCACCCTGGTGAGCATCGCCGGCACCATCCCGCAGAGCACCCAGATCTGGCTGTTCCTCGGGTTCTTCGTGGCTTTCGCTATCAAGGCGCCGCTGGTGCCGCTGCACACCTGGCTGCCCGACGCCGGTGCGGAGGCCCCGGTGGGCGCCGGCGTGCTGCTGGTCGGCGTGATGGACAAGGTCGGCATCTACGGCTTCCTGCGCTACTGCCTGCCGCTGTTCCCCGATGCGTCGCGCGTGCTGGCCCCGCTGGTGCTGGTGCTCGCTATCGCCGGGATCATCTACGCCGCGCTGCTCGCCGTCGGCCAGTCGGATATGAAGCGGTTCGTGGCCTACACCTCGGTGGCGCACTTCGGCTTTATCGCGTTGGGCGTCTTTGCCTTCTCGACCCAGGCGCAGGCCGGTGCGGTGCTGTACATGATCAACCACGGCATCTCTACCGGGATGCTGTTCATCGTGGTCGGCATGCTGATCGCTCGGGGCGGTTCCCGGCTGATCAGCGACTACGGCGGGGTGGCGGCGCTGGCTCCGGTGCTAGCCGGGATGATGCTGGTCGCCGGGCTGTCCTTGCTGGCGCTGCCCGGCACCAACTCGTTCGTCTCGGAGTTCCTGGTGTTGATCGGTTCGTTCCCGCGGTGGCCGGTGTTCACGATCATCGCGACCGCGGGGATCATCCTGGCCGCGCTGTATGTGTTGTGGTTCTACCAGCGGGTCATGCAGGGCCCCGTGCGGGGCGCGGCCGTGCTTGGTGCGCTGGAGGGTCCGGGGACCGCGACTGCGCCGGACGTGGCGGCGCAGCGGCAACGCGCCCGGTTCCCCGATCTGTCGATCCGCGAGGTCGCTGTGCTGGCGCCGCTGGTGGCGCTCATCCTGCTGCTCGGGTTCTTCCCGCAGCCGGTATTGGACGTGATCAACCCGTCGGTCGGGGCCACGCTCACCGAGGTCGGTTTGACCGACCCGGTCGTCGAGCAGGGAGGCAACTGAGGTGCTCGACCGTGAATTTCTGGGGGGATTCACTGCGCAGGCTCAGCAGCTGCAGGCGCCTGGGATCGACTACGGGGCGATCGCCCCAGTGCTAGTGGTGCTCGGCGCGGCGTGTATCTCCGTGCTGGTGGAGGCGTTCGTGGCGCGCTCGGCGCGGTGGTCGACCCAGGTGGCGCTGACCCTGCTCGCGCTGGGCGCAGCGGGTGCCGCGCTGGGCATGCACCTGTACTCCCGCGGTGTGACGAGTGTGGTGACGCTGGCCGGGACGGTGGCCGTCGACGGCCCCGCGCTGTTCCTCTGGGGCACGCTGCTGGCCCTGGGATTAGGCGCGATGCTGCTCATCGCCGATCGAACGGTGGAGCCCGGGGGCGCCTTCACCGCCGACGCCGCGGTGCGTCCGGGTACCGCACAGGACCGCGCCCAGGCAGCGGGCACCTCGACCCAAACGGTCATGCAAACCGAGGTCTTCCCGCTGTTCCTGTTCTCCCTCGGCGGGATGATGGTCTTCGTCGCAGCCAACGACCTGCTCACCATGTTTATCGCGCTGGAGGTGCTCAGCCTGCCGCTGTACCTGATGTGCGGGATGGCCCGGCGCCGCCGGCTGCTGTCCCAGGAGGCGGCCGTCAAGTATTTCCTGCTCGGGGCCTTTTCCTCGGCGTTTTTCCTTTACGGTGTGGCGCTGCTGTACGGCTATGCGGGCTCGGTCACCCTGGCCCGGATCGCCGAGGCGTCGGTGGGCACCGACCGGTCGGACACGCTGCTGTTCGGCGGCCTGGCGCTGTTGGTGGTCGGGTTGCTGTTCAAGGGCTCGGTCGGGCCGTTCCACACTTGGACCCCGGACGTCTACCAGGGCGCGGCAACACCGGTGACGGCCTTCATGGCGGCCTGCACCAAGGTGGCGGCCTTCGGCGCCATCCTGAGGGTGCTGACGGTGGGGTTCGAGGGCACTCGCTGGGACTGGCGCGCCCTGCTGTGGGGCGTCGCGATCGTCTCGATGGTGATCGGTGCTGTGCTCGGCCTGACCCAGACCGATATCAAGAGAATGATCGCCTACTCGTCGGTGGCGCACGCCGGTTTCCTGCTGGTCGGGGCGATCGCGCTAACCGAGGCGGGCCTGTCCGGCACGATGTTTTACCTGCTCGCGTACGGCTTCACCACGCTGGCCGCGTTCGGTGTGGTCACCCTGGTGCGCGACGCCAACGGTGAGGCCACCCACCTGTCCCAGTGGGCCGGGCTGGCCAAGCGCTCACCGCTGACTGCGGCAGTCTTCGCCTTCTTGCTCTTCGCGCTCGCCGGGATCCCGCTGACCAGTGGGTTTACCGGCAAGTTTGCGGTGTTCAGCGCCGCGCTGGCGGACGGGATGGCGCCGTTAGTGGTTGTGGCGCTGGTGGCCAGTGCGGTGGCCGCGTTTTTCTACCTGCGGGTGGTGGTGCTGATGTACTTCAGTGAACCCGCCCCCGATGGTCCGACGGTGAGCGTGCCAGGGGCCTTCACCACCGCCGCAATCACGCTCGGCGTCGTGATCACTCTGCTCCTCGGGGTGCTACCCACCTTCGCCCTGAACTGGGCCGCGCTCGGCGCGTTCGCCTCCTGATCTTGGTGATGGGCAGATCGGCATCCGAGCAGGTCGCCGGCGTGGAGCTGGCTGACCCGGAGCTGCGGGTTTCTTTGGAGCGCGGCTTAGCGCAGGTCGAGGAGCTGCTACACCGGGAGGTGCAAAGCGAGTTCCGCTTCCTCACCGAGACCTCGCTACACCTGGTCGATGCCGGTGGCAAGCGGTTCCGGCCCCTGTTCACCCTGCTGGCCAGCCAATTCGGGTTGGACAAGGGGCCAACCCAGGACGTGGTGCGTGCCGCTGCGGTGGTGGAGCTAGTCCACCTGGCAACGCTTTATCACGACGACGTGATGGATGAGGCCACCATGCGTCGTGGGGCGAAGAGTGCCAACGCCCGCTGGGACAACACCGTCGCGATCCTCACCGGCGACTTCCTGTTCGCGCACGCTTCCCGGCTGGTCGCCGACCTTGGACCGGACGCGGTGCGGATCATCGCGTGCACCTTCGCCGAGCTGGTTACGGGCCAGATGCGCGAGACTCTGGGCCCCGCCGACGGTGCCGACCCGGTGGCGCACTACCTGGCGGTGGTAGCGGAGAAAACCGGTTCACTGATCGCCACCGCCGGCCGGTATGGTGCGATGTTCTCCGGCGCCTCCCAGGAACGCATCGACGCGCTGCGCCGGTTCGGCGAGACGATCGGCACTGCGTTCCAGATCTCCGATGACATCATCGACATCGCGTCGCCAGCCGCCAAGTCTGGTAAGACGCCCGGGACCGACCTGCGCGAGGGGATACGCACCTTGCCGATGCTCTACGCGCTGGCCGAACCAGGCCCGGGGGTGGACCGACTTCGAGTACTGCTGGCTGGTCCGCTGACCGACGACTCGCTGATCACGGAGGCGCTGTGGCTGCTGCGCGAGTCGCCCGGCCTGGACCGGGCGGCGCGCACCCTACGCTCCTACACCGACTCGGCACGCGCCGAACTCGCGGTACTGCCCGCCTGCCCAGCCCGCGACGCCCTGGCCTCTGTCACCGACTACCTAGCCGCCCGCACCGGCTGAGTCCCGCGAAACCGCCATTCGGCTCCGAACGGTGGTCCGGCGGGTGCTCACAACCGCAATTCGGCTCCGAATGGCGGCTCACACGGGTCCACAATCTCCATCCGGCTCCGAATGGCGGCTCACACGGGCTCGGGAACGTAGGGAGCCGAGCTGGGGGCCCATTTCGTAGGCCACCGCGTCGGCGTGTTCGGACATCCTCGCGGTGGCCCGTAGGGCGGCCTTAGTCGCGATCACGAGGTCGCGGGGAGCCGCTGCGGCCCGCTGCGCGAGATCCACTGCGGCAGTCACCACCGCCTCGTGCGCGGCGGGCGAACGAGGATCGCCGTCTACCTCGATCAGGCGGTAGGCCAGCCCGGTACGCACCGCCTCCTGGGCATCCAGCGGCGCGCCGAATAGGGCCATCGCCGCAGCGGTCTGAGGACCGACGACGTGCTGTGCCAGCCATGTCATGCCGCCACCGGGATGGATACCCAGCTGCAGGAAGCGCGCGTCAAAGAACGCACCCGGGCCGGCCAGTCGCAGATCGCAGGCCAGCGCCAGGTTGAGCCCGGCGCCTACCGCGGGACCGTTGACCGCCGCGATGGTGGGCAGCCCGGCATTCGCGACGGCGAGGAAGCCGGTGTAGATGCGGCGCAGGTCAGCCTCGGAGCCCGACTCACCGGCGGCGGCGAGCGCACCAAGGTCCGCCCCGGCGCAGAACGCGGGCGGTGCACCGGTGATCACGATGGCGTGCACCGATTCATCACGGTCACAGGCCACGACGGCCCGAGCCAGCCGATCGGACAGCTCGAGGGTCAGCGCGTTGCGGCGGGCCGGATCGGACACCGTCAACACGGCGACGCCGCCGCGCCGCTCCAGTAGCACGTCCATGCTCGGAAGTCTGTATCAGGGCGCTGGCACTGCATGCAGTGGCCGCTCCAGCAAGGTGGAGAGCACCACGGTGGAGACCGTCCGCTCCACGAAGTCCACTGCCCGTAGCCGTTCCAGCGCGGCCTCCAGGTGTGCGATGCCCGCGGCGCGCAGGTGCACGATTGCGTCCGCCGCACCGGACACCGTGTAGGCCGCCACCACCTCGGGCAGCAGGAGCAGACCGTCCCGGATCCGGGAGGGCGCCACGTTGCCCCGGCAGTGCACTTCGACGAAGGCCTCGGTGCCCCAACCCAGCGCGCCGGGGTCGACGACAGCGGTGAAGCCACGCAGCACGCCAGTGTCGACCAACTTGTCAACTCTGCGCTTGACGGCGGGGGCGGAGAGCCCGACGATCCCGCCGATCTCCGCGTAGCTGGAGCGGGCATTGGTAACCAGCTGCGCCACGATTTGCTGGTCAACAGCATCCATACGCAACATTCTGCTCATAAAACTGCAATGAAACCACATTGAAAGCTGAGTACACCGCTTTATACCATCGAATCATGTCGTCTGCTCTCCCGTTGGCGAGGCCACTGCGGGTTGGCATCAGGCGCCGGTACCTGATGTGCCCGCCGCGGCACTTCACGGTGAGCTACTCGATCAATCCCTGGATGGATCCCAGCCAGCCGGTGGACACCGCGCGAGCAATGGCGCAGTGGGCGGCGCTGGCCGACACTTACCGCGCGCTCGGGCACACCGTGGAAGTGATCGATCCCGAGCCGGGCCTGCCGGACATGGTGTTCGCGGCCAACGCCGGCACCGTGATCGATGGCGTCGTACTGGGCGCCCGGTTCCGGGACGTGGAGCGGGCCGCTGAGGCAGAGCACTACCGGCGCTGGTTCATCGCTCATGGTGCGCGCGACATGGTGATGCCCAGTGCGGTCAACGAGGGTGCGGGAGACCTGGTCTGGACCGGCTCGCTGCTGCTGGCCGGTACCGGGTTCCGCACCGAACCGGCAGCGCATTCCGAGGCGCAGGAAATACTCGGGGTGCCGGTGATCTCGCTACGGCTGGTCGATCCCTACTACTACCACCTCGATACCTGCCTGCTGGTGCTCGACGATTCGCCGTCTGCGCCGCTGATCGCCTATTACCCGGCGGCGTTCTCGCCGGGTTCGCAGCGAGCGCTGGCACGGCTGTTCCCCGACGCGGTGATCGCAGGCGCGGCGGACGCGGCATGCCTGGGACTGAACGGGGTATCCGACGGCCACTCGGTGGTGTTACCCGTCGAAGCGGTGGATCTGGGCCGCGCCCTGGTCGCCTGTGGCTTCGAACCCGTGTTCGTCGACGTCTCCGAACTCCGCCGGGCCGGTGGCGGCCCGAAGTGCTGCACGTTGGAACTGCGCATCTAACCCGGCGTGTCAGGTTCCTGTGCACGGTGCGTCGCCGCGAGAGACACGCGGAACCCCCGACGCAGCCGGCGCGTTGCATGGATGAGCCCGAACACACCAGGAGGCTGACCAACTGTGCACAACCACTTCAATGGGCTGAAGACCGCACTACTGCTCGGCGGGCTGTCGGCGCTGGTGGTGCTGATTGGAGCGTTCTTCGGCCGCACCGGGGTGATCATCGCGCTGGTGTTCGCGCTGGGCATGAACGGCTACGCCTACTTTTACTCGGACACGCTGGCGCTACGTGCGATGCGCGCTCGACCGGTGTCCGAGGCCGAGCAGCCCGTGATGTATCGGATAGTGCGGGAGCTGGCCACCGACGCTCGCCAGCCAATGCCGCGGCTGTACATCAGCCCGACGCAAGCACCCAACGCCTTCGCTACCGGCCGCAACCCGCGCCACGCCGCAGTGTGTTGCACCGTGGGGATTCTCGAGTTGCTCAATGAGCGTGAGCTGCGCGCGGTACTCGGTCATGAGCTGTCACACGTCTACAACCGGGACATTCTCATTTCCTCTGTCGCCGGGGCACTGGCCGGGATGGTCACGGCACTGGCCAACCTGGCGATGTTCGCGGGACTCTTCGGCGGTGGCGGCGATGATCGCCCTAACCCGATCGCAATGCTGCTTATTGCATTGCTTGGCCCGATTGCGGCCGGCATCGTGCAGATGGCGGTGAGCCGGTCACGGGAGTACCAGGCCGACGCCTCTGGTGCGGCGCTCACGGGTGACCCGCTGGCCCTGGCCAGCGCACTGCGCAAGCTGGAGTACGGCACCCAGGTGGCGCCGCTTCGCCCAGAGCCCGCGGTGGCCTCGCAATCCCATCTTATGATCGCCAACCCGTTCCGGCCGGGCGAGGGTGTCGCGCGGTTGTTCTCCACCCACCCACCCATCGCCGACCGGGTTCGCCGCTTGGAGGAGATTGCTCGTCACCAGCTGCCCTGAACAGCTGACACTGGCACGCTGGCTGTGCGTCAGTGCGTGGAGCGCGCAACGTCCATGACGTATTGGCCGTAACTGGACTTCGCCATCGACTGACCCAGCGCGTAGCAGGCGTCGGCATCGATAAAGCCCATCCGCAGCGCGATCTCCTCCAGGCAGGCGATCCGCACCCCCTGGCGGTGTTCGAGCACCTGGACGAACTGGCCGGCCTCGAGTAGTGACTCGTGGGTTCCGGTGTCCAGCCAGGCGAACCCACGGCCCAGGTCGATCAGTGTTGCCCGGCCTTGCCGCAGGTAATGCACGTTCACGTCAGTGATCTCCAGCTCGCCGCGGGCCGACGGGGTGAGCGAGCGAGCGACCTTCACGACCTCGTTGTCGTAGAAATACAAGCCGGTGATCGCCTTATTCGAGCGGGGAACTGCCGGCTTCTCCTCGATAGAGATCAGTTTTCCGGCGGCGTCGACCTCACCGACCCCATAGCGCTGCGGGTCTTTGACTGGGTACCCGAACAACACACAACCGTCCAAGGTGGCCACACACTGCTGCAGCCGGCGAGAAAAGCCGGGACCGTAGAAGATGTTGTCGCCTAGCACCAGCGCGACCGGGTCGTCCCCGATAAAGTCTGCGCCGATCACGAAAGCCTCGGCCAGGCCGTTGGGTTCGGCCTGCTCGGCATAGCTCAGCCGCAGCCCCAGTGCGCTGCCGTCACCGAGCAGGCGGCGAAACAGTGGCAGGTCCGACGGGGTGGAGATGACCAAAATCTGCTGGATCCCGGCCAGCATGAGCACCGAGAGCGGGTAGTACACCATCGGCTTGTCGTACACCGGCAGCAGCTGCTTGCAGACGGCCTGGGTGATCGGATGCAGCCGACTGCCACTGCCGCCGGCCAGGACGATGCCCTTCACCGACAGTGGGTGTACTGCACGTGTGGTTTTCTCGTCCAGCCGTCATGGTGAGAAGGGCTGTGACTAGCGTCGATGCTACTCATGGCTTGCCGTCCGTCGTGGTTGTTCGGCGCGCTTGGGTGATGTCGGCTGTGGCGGGGTAGTCCGTGAGGGCGTTGAGGCGTCGTTGAGGACCTGAGCATGGTCGGCGAGGAGGTAGCGATGCGCAGAGTACTGGGCGTGGTGCTGCTGATCGGGGTGACTGTACTGGTCGCCGGCTGCCAGGTCGCCGGGCCGCTGACGGTCACCACGTCACCAGCGAATGGGGCGACGGACGTGAGCCCGACTGCTCCGGTCACGGTCACGGTCGCCAATGGCAAGCTCACCCAGGTCGCGCTCACCAACCCCGAGGGCAAGCCGGTGGCCGGCGCGCTGTCCGAGGACCGCCATAGCTGGACGGCCACCGAGCCACTGGGCTACGGCAAGACCTATACCTATACCGGCACCGCCACCGGCGCCGATGGCAGAAGGGTACCGGTGGCCGGCTCGTTCTCCACGGTCGAGCCACAGGAGCTGGTCGGCGGCACGCTCAACATCGGCGACGGCGACACCGTCGGGATCGCCGCGCCGATCATCCTTCAGTTCGATGGCCACGTTACTGACCAGGCGGCGGTGGAACGGGCGCTGCAGGTGCACACTTCGGTGCCGACGGTCGGCTCGTGGGCCTGGCTGCCCGACGACAACGGCAGCTCCCGGGTGCACTGGCGGTCCAAGGATTACATGCAGCCCGGCACGCAGGTCACCGTCACCGCGAAGCTGTATGGCCTGAACTACGGCGATGGCAGGTGGGGCGAGAAGGACCTTAGCCTGCACTTCACCGTCGGTCGGGCGCAGATCGTCAAGGCCGATGTCAACAGCCACCGGCTGGTGGTGGTCCGCGACGGCCAGGTGGTCATGGACTTTCCGGCCAGCTACGGGCTGGGCTCCGATCCCAGACGGGTCACCCGCAACGGCATCCACGTGGTGATGAGCAAAAGCCCACTGTTCCTGATGTCGAACCCGACCTACGGGTACGTCAACTTCCCCTCGCGCTGGTCGGTGCGGATTTCCAACAACGGCGAGTTCATCCACGCCAACCCCGAGACCACCGGGGTGCAGGGCTCGGCGAATGTCACCCACGGCTGCGTCAACCTGTCGACGGCCAACGCTAAGGAGTACTTCGACACTGCGATCTTCGGCGACCCGGTCGAGGTGACCGGCAGCAGCGTCCCGTTGTCCGCTGCTGACGGCGACATCTATGACTGGACGGTGCCCTGGGACGAGTGGCAGTCGATGTCAGCGCTGCGCTGACTCCGTTTAACGGCGTTTCGCCGCTAGTCAGAGCGTCACAACCGGCCACATCATCTGTAGTTGGTGAACTGCAGGGCGACGCCGAAGTCGCGGCCCTTCAACAGAGTGATGACGGCTTGCAGATCGTCTTTCTTCTTGCCCGAGACGCGCAGCTGGTCGCCCTGGATCTGAGCCTGCACACCCTTGAGCTTCTCGTCCCGAATCGCCTTGGCGATCGCCTTGGCCTTGTCCTGGCTGATGCCCTGCACGATGCGCCCGGTGGTCCGGTAGATCTTGCCCGAGGCGGCCGGCTCGCCAACCTCGAAGGACTTCAACGAGATGCCCCGCTTGACCAGCTTGCCCTTGACCACGTCGATGGCGGCGCGGCAGCGCTCCTCGGTCTCAGCCTCGATCGTCATCGCCTCGTCACTCGTCCAGGCCACCTTCGCCCCGGTGCCTCGGAAGTCGAACCGGGTCGACAGCTCCTTGGCCGCCTGGTTGAGCGCGTTGTCCACTTCCTGCCGGTCGACCTTGCTGACCACATCGAACGACGGATCCGCCACCGCATCCTCCTCCCGTTAAGCCGGTGCCGACCTTACCCGCCAGGCCGATGTGACCCTGTGTATTGTGGTCCACGGCCGGTGTACCCGGCCCCCAGGCGGGTTGCCCGAGCGGCCAATGGGAGCGGACTGTAAATCCGTCGGCGTATGCCTTCCAAGGTTCGAATCCTTGACCCGCCACGCAGCAAAAACTGCTCCTTGGCCAGGACGGAGAGGGTCACGGATCGATCTTCGTTGTGTCTGGC
>JALZHU010000171.1 GCA_030860695.1 Actinomycetota bacterium | reverse complement strand
GCACTGGACGCCCTGGCCGCTGTGCGGGAGCGCGACGCGTACGCCAACCTGGTGCTGCCTAGCCTGCTACGGCAGCGCGGGATCAACGGCCGGGACGCCGCGCTGGCTACCGAGCTGTGCTACGGAACATGCCGCGCGCAGGGCCTGCTAGACGCCGTGCTGCAGGCCTGCTCGGACCGCCCGCTGTCGCAGGTGGACGGCGAACTGCTGGATGCCCTGCGGCTGGGCAGCTACCAGTTGCTGCGGACCAGGGTGCCGTCACACGCTGCGGTCGGCACCACAGTGGATCTGGTGCGGGCCGGTCGTGGTAGTGCCGCTGCCGGCTTCGTCAACGCCGTGCTGCGCCGGGTTGGTGAGCAGGATGAAGACGGCTGGGTGCGCGCGGTAGCGCCGCCTGCCGACGACGACCCGGTAGGCCACCTGGCGATGGTGTATGCGCACCCGCGGTGGATCGCTCAGGCCTTTGCCGACGCCCTGGGCGGTGATCTGGACGAGCTGGTGCAGGCGCTGGCCGCCGATGACGCCCGCCCGCTGGTACACCTCGCGGTCCGTCCCGGGAAGATCAGTGTCGCCGAGCTGGCCGGATTGACCGGCGGCCGGCTTGCCCCCTACTCGCCTTACGGGGTGCACCTGGCCGGTGGTGGTGACCCGGGTGAGCTGGCCCCAGTGCGCGATCACCTGGCCCAGGTGCAGGACGAGGGCAGCCAGCTTGTCACCCTCGCGCTGGCAGGGGTGCCGCTGGAGGGCACCGACGCCCGCTGGCTGGACCTGTGCGCCGGGCCCGGAGGCAAGGCAGCGCTGCTGGGTGCCTTGGGTGCCATCCGGGGGCCAATCGTGGAGGCGGTGGAGAAGGCCGAGCACCGGGCCCAGCTGGTCCGTCAGGCTTGCGCGGGGCTGCCGGTGACGGTGCACGTGGCCGATGGTCGGGACAGCGGGCTGCCGGAACGAGCCTACGATCGGGTGCTGGTGGACGCGCCGTGCACCGGGCTTGGGGCGCTGCGCCGCCGCCCGGAGGCGCGCTGGCGGCGGCGGGCCGACGACCTCGCCGGGCTGGTCCGGCTGCAACGTGAGCTGCTGGTGGCGGCGCTGCGACTGGTTCGCTCGGGTGGCGTGGTGGCCTACGTGGCCTGCTCGCCGCACCTGGACGAGACGGTGGGCGTGGTCGCGGAGGTGGTGCGGCGTACGGGTGTCGAGCAGCTCGACGGTAGGCCCTATTTTCCCGGCGTGCCTTGGCTCGGTGACGGACCTCACGTGCAGTTGTGGCCGCACCGGCACGGCACCGACGCGATGTTCTGCGCCTTACTGCGTCGTTAAGTGATGGGGCCGCTGAGTCACTGCTTGTCTGCTGTTATGAGGTAGTAGTCGATGAGCCCACGGTTGTATGCCTTCAGCCAGTTGCGGCCCCAGCTGTCCCTGAACTCGGTCTGTCCTATCCAAGCGTCAAAGCCGCGCCAGACATGCTCGCCAAGCTTTTCGACACGCACGTCGACGAAGCCTGCCTCAAGGAGGTCGTCTCGAAAGGAGTCGATCGGCAAGATAATGTCGACACCGCTATCGATGGTCTCAATCAACCGTCGCAACTCATCAAGGGCGCTAGGGTAGGGTGTGAAGAAGGTCGCGACGGCAAGCCTGCCTCCGGGCCTGAGTATTCGGTAGGTCTCGGACGCGAATGCGGTCAGGTCTTCGAAGTGTTGGGCAGCTTCCACCGAGTAACACTTGTCGAACTGCTCGGCTGGATAGGGTAGCTCCAGCGCGGAGCCTTGCTGGAGTATGAACCGGTCGGGCTGTTGTGCGAGTACTTTGGCGTTGACTCTGTTAGCGCGGTCAATTTGATCTTGGGAGAGATCGAGCCCGTAAACGGCACGTGGACCGAATTCTCGAAGCGCGAGTGCCGTCCCTACTGCGATGCCACACCCGACTTCCAGTGCCACATCGGTCGGTTCGATCGTCAAGCGACGAAGGACGGCGCGGTAGAGGTTAGCTTGGCTCTCAGTGCGCTCGTCGACGCTGATCAGCCCAGGCGTGAAGTCCTGCCAATACCCGAAGTTGATATAGTTGCCGGAGAAAATTTCTATAGAACTGAGATCGTCCTCACCGTACATCGCGGCTCGCCGCGAGGCACCGCTGTTACCTGGCATGATTTGTCTTCTCCACCTCACAGATCACCCCGGTCTCGCTTGACGGGCACGGTCGGCGAGGACGAGGGCCCCGGCTGGGCCGGCCAGTGAACCGAGTGTCGCCGGGACGATGAAGTCGTCGGCACCGTGTTCAGGTAGACCGGGATATCCGGCCAGCGCCTTGGCAAGGTTGATGCGTATCAGTGGGAATAGACCCGGCAGTCCAGCCACACTGCCGCCGATCACAATGCGCTGCGGTGCGATCGCGTAGACGATGTTACGCAGGCCGGCGGCGAGGTAGGCGGCTTCGAGCTGGACGGCTGTCCGGAGCATGTCGCCGCCGAGATGCTCGGCTGGGCGGCCCCAGCGGGCCGCGATCGCTGGGCCACTCGCCATGCCCTCCAGGCAGTCGCCATGAAACGGACAATCACCGGCGAAGTTATCGCCGGGCTGGCGTGGCACGCTGAGATGACCCATCTCGGGGTGCCCCAGCCCATGGACGATCCGACCCTCGGCCACCGCTCCAGCGCCGATGCCGGTGCCGACGGTCAGGTACACGAAAGTGTCCAGGCCGCGCGCGGCCCCCCAACGACCCTCGGCGAGCGCAGCAGCGTTGACGTCAGTGTCAAACTCGACTGGCACACCGAGCGCTCTCCGGACTGGTTCGACTATGTCGACGTTTGACCAGCCTAGCTTCGGGCTGGTCCTGATGAGCCCATACCGCGGATGGGATTGGCGCAGCTCCAGCGGGCCGAACGACGCAATGCCGATTGCGGCCAGCGGCCCGCGGGAAGCCACCTCCTGCTGGAAGAAAGCGAGCACCTGAGCCAGCGTCTCGGCTGGTTTCCCGGTCGGGATCCGGGTCTGAGCCACGATGTGGTCAGGATCGGACCCCACCAGGCAGAAAACCTTTGTCCCTCCTATCTCAACTGCCCCCAACCGCACCGCCCTCACTATCCGATCGCGTCCGCGCGAATACGGCAGATGGTGGGCGCTAACAAGAACGGGAGCAGCTCGGCAATGTTGTCAGGCCTGTTCAACCTCACGTCGAGGTGTTCCCTGAAGCGGGGCCTCAACGGCTCCATGACCCACTACCCCCAAAAGGGGGACACTCGAAAGCACGTCGATGATGGTCACCGTCGTGATCAGCCTCCACAGGAGGTCGCTCCCCGTCCATTTGCCACGCACCGCGGCACGACACGTCATGCTTCTTCGCACTGCCGCCGGAGTGGCCCCCGCAGTCCTGCAAGCCCGTAGCTAGTGCACATCTGCGAGAGGAAAGCGACGCCCAGAGGCGGCTGATGCACAAGATGTGAGAGAGTCACGGTTCCGACTCCCAGGCTAACACCTCGTTGAGCACATCGACCGCACTGCCATTCACCTGACGTTCCGCTAGTCCGCTTTCCGGAACAATCAACGGCGATGTCCGCTTTCTCCAGGCGAAACAGTGCCGACTGAATCCCTCGATGTGGATGAGGTCCACCCAGCTACCGCTCACTCGGTGTCCCACCAGCGCCCCATCCTCGCCTGGGGCAGCCCGCCAGAACTCAAAGCCACGCAGCTTAGCCTGGTCAAGAAGTCGCTTTGCGACCACCACATCCGGACTGTCGCTTTCCACGGGCACCGACCCCGTTCTGCTAGGAAAGTTACCCCTCACGATACCGCATGATCCCGGTCCACACCTACTCGCTAAAGTTTGTGTCGGCATCGTCAGCGGGCTCCGTAGCTCTTATTGAGAACCTCCCGGTCCCGCGTCTCCTGCAGGCTGCCCGCGGATTCTGATGAGGGGAACTGACCGCCAGTACGAGTACTCTCAGCTGAAGAAACGGTGTCATGCGTCTCCTACTCAAGTTGATCCGGGAATCGGCCGGGCTCACTCAGGTCCAACTGGCTGAGCGGCTCGGTGTGGATATGACTAGCGTGCAGGGTAAAAATACCGGAGAACTACTGGAAAGCGAAGGAGCTCGAGGGCATTATCAAAGGTGATGTCGCGGGCCGCGGCCGTCTAGGTGGGTCGGTGCGGCGGACGAGGAGGTCGGTATGCCCGATGGGCCCTTCGGTTCCGGGTTTAACCCGCTCGAAGATCTCGTGAGCCGGCTGGTCGGCGGTCTTGAGGAATCTCTTGGGGGGCTGGCCCGGCCGGGTACGTCGACGCAGCGGCTGGACCGCCACGGCCGCGACCTTACAGCCGCTGCCCGCGCGGGACGCCTCGACCCGGTCATTGGGCGGAATGACGAGGTCGAACAGGTCCTTGAGGTGCTGTCGCGGCGGACCAAGAACAACCCCGTGCTGATCGGGGATCCCGGCGTCGGTAAGACAGCGATCGTCGAGGGCATCGCCCAGCGGATAGCCGAGGGCGCAGTCCCGGAGCCGCTGCGCAACCGGCGGCTGATCGCGCTCGATCTGGCCGGGATGGTGGCCGGCACCAAGTACCGGGGCGAGTTCGAGGAACGGCTCACGGCATTAATCAACGAGGTAACCAACGCTGCCCGGATGGTGGTGCTCTTTCTCGACGAGCTGCACACGGTGATCGGTGCTGGCGCGGCCGAGGGCGGTGCGATGGACGCCAGCAGCATACTCAAGCCCGCGCTGGCTCGAGGCGACCTGCAGGTTGTCGGGGCCACCACGGTCGACGAGTACCGCCGGCACATCGAGCGAGACCCGGCGCTGGAACGACGGTTCCAGCCCATCCTGATCGCCGAGCCGAGCGTCGAGGACACCGTCACCATCTTGCGCGGCCTCCGCAAGCGCTACGAGTCGCACCACCGGGTGCGTATCACCGACGAGGCCACCGACGCGGCGGCCAGGCTGTCCGACCGCTACCTCACTGACCGGTTTCTCCCGGATAAGGCGATCGACTTGATCGATCGGGCCAGTGCGCGGGTCCGGATGCGAGCCGAGTCCCCAAGGGAGGACACCCGGGCTCTCAAGCAGCGCGTTGAGCAGCTCACCCGGGCCAAGGACATCGCGGTTGACGCCGAAGACTACGAGCGGGCCGAGGCGCTGACCCGGGAGCTCGACCTGGCGATTGTGGAGCTGGACACGGCCCACGCCGGCCCCACGCGCCCGCCGGAGGTTGGCGCCGACGACATCGCGGATGTCGTCGCACGCAGCACCGGCATCCCGGTCGCGCAGCTCACTGAGGTGGAGCGGCACCGGTTGCTTCACCTCGAAGATCAGCTACGGCAGCGGGTCGTGGGGCAGGACGAGGCGGTCGAGGCCGTCGCCGACGCGGTCCGGGCCAGCCGCGCCGGTCTCAATCATCCGGACCGGCCAGTGGGGTCTTTCCTGTTTCTCGGCCCTACCGGCGTGGGCAAGACCGAGCTGGCCCGGGCGCTGGCGCAAACCTTGTTCGGGTCAGAGGAGCTACTTGTCCGCATCGACATGAGCGAATTCCAGGACAGGCACACCGTGTCGCGGTTGATCGGCGCCCCACCCGGCTACGTCGGTCACGAGGAGGCTGGCCAGCTCACCGACGCCGTCCGCCGCACCCCGTACACGGTGCTGCTGCTGGATGAGATCGAGAAAGCGCACGCCGATGTCTCGAACCTCTTGCTGCAGGTCTTCGATGCCGGCCGGCTCACTGACGCCCGGGGCCGGATCGTGAACTTCGCGAACACCGTGATCATCATGACCAGTAACCTCGGCGCCGAGGCGCTGCTGGCCGCGACCAGTGCTGGGCGCTCAGTCGAGGAGGTGCGGGAACCACTGATGGCCACCGTGCGGAGGCATTTCCGGCCAGAGTTTCTCAATCGGATTGACGAGATCGTCCTGTTTCGCGGTCTCGATCGCTCGCGGCTTCGCACGATCACCGAGCTACTACTGGAGCAGACTCGGCAGCGGCTGCACGCGCGGGCCATCACCCTGCGCCTCGACGATCACGCCATCGACTGGATCGTCGACCGTGGATACCAGCCCGAGTTCGGAGCTCGGCCGCTGCGCCGAGTTATCGGACGTGAATTGGACCGGAAACTGTCCCGTATGCTGCTCGCCGGCGACCTCAAAGATGGCCAGAATGTCCTTGGCAGCGTCGCGGGAGATCAGCTGGAATTCACCGTCATCGATCCGCAACCGCCGTCGAGCTGACTTACCACTGTCAGCTTGCCGCGATACGGTGACCCTGTGCCACATCAGCCGATGATCGCGCCGTCCCTGCTGTCCGCCGACTTCGCCCGGCTGGCCGACGAGGCCAACGCGGTGCCGGGCGCCGACTGGTTGCATGTCGACGTAATGGACGGGCACTTCGTGCCCAACCTCACCTTCGGCCTGCCCGTGGTGCAGAGCCTGATGAAATACACCGACATCCCGGTGGACTGCCACCTCATGATTGAGGCTCCGGATCGGTGGGCGATCGGGTACGCCGAAGCGGGCTGCCACAACGTCACCGTGCACGCCGAGGCCGCGCAGGACCCGGTGAAGCTTGCCAAAGATCTGCGTGCCGCCGGAGCCAAGGCCGGCCTGTCGGTCAAACCTAAGACCCCGCTGGAGCCCTGGGTGGAGGTGCTGCGGCACTACGACACGCTGCTGGTGATGAGTGTGGAGCCTGGCTTCGGTGGGCAGTCGTTCATCCCCGAGGTACTGGACAAGGTGCGCATGGCCCGCCGGTTGGTGGATACCGGACACCTCACCGTGCTGGTGGAGATTGACGGGGGGATCAACGCCGACACCATCGAGGCCGCCGCAGAGGCCGGGGTTGACTGTTTCGTCGCCGGCTCGGCGGTGTACGGCGCAGACGACCCAGCGCGGGCCGTCGAGTCGCTACGGGACCAGGCCCGGGCATGCGGCGCCCGGTGAGGCACACCGCCTGGAGCTGAGCTGTGTTCACCGGCATCGTTGAGGAACTTGGGGAGCTCGTCGGCCGGGACGAGCGGTCCGACGCGGCGCTATTCGCCATCCGTGGGCCACTGGTCAGCTCCGACGCGTTGGCTGGCAGCTCAATTGCGGTCAACGGCGTGTGCCTGACCGTGGTCGACGTCGACAGTGACGTGTTTACCGCCGACGTGATCGGCGAGACGCTGCGTCGCTCTAGCCTGGGTCCGGCCCGGATCGGGGACCGGCTGAACCTGGAGAGAGCGGCGAAGCTGGGCGACCGGCTCGGCGGGCACCTGGTGCAGGGTCACGTCGATGGCACCGGCACCGTGCTGTCCCGCACTGTGACATCGGGATCCTCCCCATGGAAACTGGTTCGGATCGGGATGCCCACCACGCTGGCCCGATACGTGGTTGAGAAGGGCTCCATCACCGTCGACGGGGTATCGCTCACCGTGGTGCAGGCAGGTATCAACCACTTCTCTGTGGGGCTCATCCCCACCACACAAGAGCTGACCACCCTGGGCACACGACTTCCCGGCGAGCTGGTGAATATCGAGGTCGATGTGATCGCCAAGTATGTCGAAAGGTTGGCCTGCCCACATCTTGGCCCCGGTAGCGGTGGCCCTGGGGGATGATGCGAGGAGGAGGACACGATGACCGAGAGCGCCTTTGCCGGCATCGATCGGGCGATCGCCGACGTGGCGGCCGGGCGCCCGGTAATCGTGGTGGACGATGAGGAGCGGGAAAACGAGGGCGACCTGATTTTCGCCGCGGCGCGGGCCACGCCCGAGCTATTGGCGTTCATGGTCCGGTACACCTCGGGATACATCTGCGTGGCGCTGACCGGCGACGACTGCGACCGGCTGGAACTGCCGCCGATGTATCACACCAACCAGGACAAGCGGGGTACCGCCTACACCGTTACGGTGGATGCCCGCGAGGGCGTCACGACTGGGATCTCAGCGGCGGACCGGGCCCACACCATCCGGCTGCTGGCCGACCCGGACGCTAAGTCCGTCGACTTTGTCCGTCCAGGACACGTCGTGCCGTTGCGGGCCAAAGAGGGCGGAGTGCTGCGCCGGCCCGGGCACACCGAGGCCGCGGTAGACCTGGCCAGGCTGGCCGGGCTGCCGCCGGCTGGGGTGCTGTGCGAGATCGTCTCGGCCAAGGACGACGGCGAGATGGCCCGTCGCGATGAGTTGGAGGTCTTCGCCGCCGAGCACCACCTAAAGCTGATCACCATCGCGGATATGATCGCCTACCGGCGGCGATTCGAGAAGCAGGTCGAGCGGGTCGCCGAGGCGCGGATCCCCACCCGCCACGGTGACTTCCGTGCCGTCGGATTCGACAGCGTGCTGGACGGGCTGGAGCACATCGCGCTGGTGCGTGGGGAGATCGGGGACGGAGCCGACGTGCTGGTGCGGATGCATTCCGAGTGCCTCACTGGCGACATCTTCGGCTCACTGCGCTGTGACTGCGGCACCCAGCTCGATGCCGCGCTAGCCGCGATCGCCGCCGAGGGCCGCGGCGTGGTGGTCTACATTCGCGGGCACGAGGGCCGTGGCATCGGGCTCATGCACAAGCTGCAGGCATACCAGCTGCAGGAGGCCGGCGCAGACACCGTCGACGCCAACCTCGCCCTAGGTATGCCCGCCGACGCCCGGGACTACGGCACCGGCGCCCAGATCCTGCTAGAGCTTGGAGTGCGCTCCATGCGGCTGCTCACCAACAACCCCACCAAACGGGCCGCATTGGAGGGCTACGGCCTGAAAATCGTTGACCGGGTGGCGCTGCCAGTCCGGCCCAATCCGGAGAACCTGTATTACCTGCGCACCAAGCGCGACCGTATGGGCCACGACCTCACCGGCCTCGAAGGGGCGGGCGGAGTGCTGGTATGAGCGGCCAGGGCCAGCCCACACTCACCGTGCCCGACGGCTGCGGCGGGCTGCGCCTGGGCATCGCCGCGACTTGCTGGCACCAGCGGATCACCACCGTACTGCTGGGCCGGGCGAGTGCCGCCGCTGCCGAGGCCGGGATTGCCGAACCGACCGTGGTGCGGGTGCCGGGCGCCGTCGAGTTGCCCGTGGTGTGCCAGGAACTGGCCCGTCACCACGATGCCGTGGTCGCGTTGGGAGTGGTGATCCGCGGTGGGACTCCGCACTTCGACTACGTGTGTGACGCGGTCACCGCCGGGCTCACCAGGGTCGCGCTGGATGAGGGGGTCGCCGTCGGCAATGGCGTGCTCACCTGCGACACTGAGGAACAGGCTTTGGACCGTTGCGGGCTGCCCTCCTCCGCTGAGGACAAGGGCTTCCAGGCCTGCGTCGCGGCGCTGCAGACCGCCCTAGTGCTGCGCGGGCTGCGCCAGGCCCGGTGGAACGCGACATGAGTGCTACAGCGTTCGAGGCTCGGCCCCGCAAAGCCCGTTGGGTCGCGGTGACCGCCGCCGTGTTGCTGTTCGTGGTGTTCACGGTGGTCGCGCTGCTGCTGCGGCAAACGCCCACTGGCGTTTACTTCCAATTCTCCGACCAGGTGGCCATGGTCGTGCTGGGACTGCTGCTGGCCGGCGCGGCTTTGCTGTTTGCCCGGCCCCGGGTGCGCGCTGGCGCCGACGGCGTGGAGGTGCGCAACGTGCTCGGGACCCGCACGGTCCCCTGGGAGCTGGTGCTCCGGGTGTCCTTCCCCGACGGCGCCCCGTGGGCTCGCCTAGAGCTTCCCGACGATGAGTACATCGCGGTGATGGCCATTCAGGCCGCCGACGGCCGACATGCGGTGCAGGCCATCCGCGCGCTACGTGCGGTGCACGCCGAGTACACCGCATCTGGTGACGCCCCGCGCCAGGATCGGTAGCCGGGCTGGCATCGTTGCACTTCATTCGGGTCGGGGCCCGAATTCTCAGACCGGGCAGCCGCACCTGCGCACCTCAAAGTTGTCCGAGCGCCTGCTCCTCTGTGTAAGGATCAAGCTATGTGCCTCCCGGAGACCTTCCACGCCCTGCACCACGAACACGAACCCGACGCCCCGCGCGCCCGCCCAGACCGGTCGGCGGGGCGCTTCTCTCGCCGAGCCACTCTCGTCGGTGCCGCCGTCGCGGCGGCCACGGTAACTGTGCCGGCCGCTCCCGCTCAGGCCGCGCACCGTCGGCGCGGGTCCGTTCGGGACCTGACCCACATCTTTCGCGTCGACTTCCCCGTCTACGCTGGTGACCAGCCCGCGCGACGCACGGTCGGCACGATCGAGGAGACTGGCTTCTACGTCCAGGCCTGGTCGTTTGCGGAGCACATAGGCACCCACCTGGACGCGCCCGGACACGTCGCGCCCGGCGGGCGGCTGGTCCCGGAGCTCGACCCCGAGGAGATGTTCGCCCCCATCGCAGTCGTCGACATCTCCCGCCGAGCCGAGCACGACCCCGACGCCATGGTGGAGGTCCGCGACCTGCGTGACTACGAGCGCCGCCACGGCCGCATCCCGGACCGTGCCGCCGTATATATGTACTCGGGATGGGACCGGCGGGTTAACGACCCGGCTGCGTACCGCAACCCGGGTCCGGACGGCAGGCTCCATTTCCCGGGGTTCGGCCTGGAGGCCGTCGAGTGGTTGCTGGAGCAGCGTCGCATTCTCGCGATCGGCGTCGACACGCTGAGCCTGGACATCGGGGCGTCGACCACCGTCCCCGTCCACAAGCGACTTCTCGGGGCCGACCGGTATGGCCTGGAGAACCTCACCAACCTGGGACAGATCCCGCCGAGCGGAGCAGAGGCGATCGTGGGGGTTGTGCCCTGGGAGGAGGGCTCGGGGGGACCCTGCCGCGTCCTGGCACGCTGGTGAGGCAGCGAGAGGCGCTCATCCAGTCGCATCCTGGAAGACCAGGCCGAGGGTGTGTCGGCTCAATCCGCCAGCCCAATAGCGGCAGCTGTCATGATCTTGTGACCGCTGGTGTGAAAAAGCAAGATTTGGTGACCTTGCGCGGGCGCTTTCGAACCCGTCATCGCAGGTCAGGCGGTTGTTGGCAATGAGCGACACTGGATCAGCAGGCGTCACAGCCTATGGTGCAGGGTCGTAGTCGATTGTGAACTTCCGTAAGGCTCGCTCAATCCAGGCTTCATGCTGGTCGATCTGGTGGTTGCGGGCCGTCATCTCCTCGGAACAGCCCACATCGAGGTTATCGGAGTACAGCGCCTCGAAGAAGGACTGGACCTGGCAAGAGGTGAAGCCGAACCTGCTCGCATAGACGCTGGTACGCTCAGGTACGAGTTCGCACGATAGTCCCTGTAGCACATCGTTATGGGTCACAGGATTTTTTGAGATAATTCTTGTCGACCCATCCGGCGCGGCCATTCGTGGCTTCGACGTACCACAGTTTCTCATTAGTCGGATGTTGACGCTCAACCACAACTGTATCGCCTTCGCGCAGCTCGGCGGATAGCCGCTTGCCGTTCTCGGCGTGCAGCCAAAGATCCCGGGCCCAAACCACATGTTGATCTTCCTTACACCAGGGCGTCCACATGGCGATACCCGCGGTGAGCACAGTCGCCATGACGATCCCCAAGATCGACACGACCCACCATCGGCTCCAACGGACCGCTGGGGTTCAGTGGCGCTGGCCGACGTCAATCGTATGCGATCCGGCGTCAGGACCGGGGGGTAGCGAGCCGGGGTGAGCGTCGTGCTTCTCTAGGCGTTCTGCCTCGTCTAAGAGGTCCGCTGCGCTTAGAGCCTGTTCCTAAACTCTTTTGGCGAGTCGTTGGCTGGTGATGCGGATCATGCTCCAGCGGACCATGGCTTCATGGTGGGCGGGAAGACGTTCGTAGTCACGGACGCAGCGGCGGTGTCG
>JALZHU010000434.1 GCA_030860695.1 Actinomycetota bacterium | reverse complement strand
CGGCAACGACGTCTTCGTGCACCACTCGGGGATCGACGCTGGCGGCTTCCGCAGCCTCGACGAGGGACAGCGCGTGCAGTTCGAGATCAGCCAAGGCAACAAGGGCCTGCAGGCCACCGGCGTGCGCCCGGTCTGATCCCACCGCTTAACCGGGAGCCCGCTTGCCCCTCGGGGAGGCGGGCTCCCGGCATATCCACCGCCCTAGCCCACCAGTTCGTTGACTCACCCCAACATCACTGAACCATTGCGCCGTAGCCAGCCAGGTGAGATAGAGCGGCCGAAGGTCACCGGCGGCGAGTTCGGTGCGGACTGCGACGATGGCTGACAGCCTTCCCTGGGGGTCGTACTCCAGCCACCGGAGTCGTCCTCGTGCTCGTCATGTCGAGCACGAGGAACTGCCTGTAGTCCAGGCTGTCACTTGATCGCCGACACAGTGGTCCTCGGCGACATCGATGTCGAGCAGGTCGCGCGCAGGCGGAGCATGATCCGGTGCGTTCCCCAGTTGGTCAGATACAGGTGCGCGTCGTAGTAGCGCTCCATCATCCGGCTTGGATCGCCCCGAAAGTCGCCCCAGTGATACTCGTTGACGAAGCTGGTGGCGGTGATCGACGCGCGGGTGGACAGCGAACGCGCTTCGGCCTGCGGCGATCGTCCAGAGGCCGGTCGACCGCCAGGAACTCGTAGTACTGGTACTCGCTCATCGCCCATCCGGCTGATCGGCACGGGCACAAGGCTCCGCCCGGAAACCCGAGTCGTCCCCCATGTGGATGAACAGGTGTCCCTTGAGCGTTACGTCATCAACCACGGCGGCCCAGCCGCGTCCGCTGACCTGGTCACCTTCGTCCACGCCGTCCCAGCTGAACTCGACGCCGGTGCGGCCGTCGCGTTCGGTACTGCAGCAGTCCATCCAGCCGCGGACAGCGATGAAGCCGAACTGACCGGTCCCGTCCCCGGCGAACTCGATAAGCCAGGTTCGAGGAGGTCGATCGCATCGCGGTCCCACATGTCCATCTCCACGATCCGCCATCGGCCGGTCAGCGGCATTAGTCCTCCGCCCGTGTCGCCATCGCGGTGTGAGGATAGCCATCCCAAGGTCAATCGATGCGTCGGTGTTTGAATGGCGCTCGTGGCGAGCGTGGCGGTGCAGCGGGTACGTCGGTTGATCGACGGGCTGCGGCGCGATCGTCGGACGCACCCGTATCACGGGCGGCGTGAGTATTCCCAGCTGGCGAGGGAGGTCGTTGCCGCGTGCGAGGCGCTGATCGAGAGCGAGCCTGCGTCTGTGCCAGCCCTCGCGCAGCGCGCGGTCGACCTTGTGACGACGGCGCTGATGTACATGGACGATTCGTCCGGCATCGTGGGCGATGACCTCCATGCGCTGATGGCCGTGCACGCGCGTGCCTGCGCTGCGACGTCACCCGATCCAAAGCAGTTGGCGGCGTGGCTGGGGAAGTTGCGGCTCGATGGGCCGGGCTGGCCAGACTTCGAACTGCGCGACTACGCGGCCGCGCTGGGCGACAAGGGCCGAGCCGAACTGGCCCGCGTCGTGGAGGATCGTGCCAAAACAACCGAGCCGGACCTGCTCGGCAGGACACCCTTTGAGATCCGCGTGCTGCGCGAACAGCTCGCCGAGATCTCCGGCGATATCAACCACTACATCGCCGTGCTGGCCGAAGACCTCTACGCTGCATCCTCTTACCTCAAGATCGTCGACGCACTGCGGAACGTCGGACGCGCAGCTGAGGCCGAGCGCTGGGCGCGACGCGGGCTGGGGATCGGCAACCCGATCGACCAAAGCAAGCTTCGCGACACCTACGTGAACTTGCTGCTCGAACGCGGCGCCTCCAACGAAGCGTCCACCATGCGGTGGCAGCTATTCGACCAGCACCCCACCCAGACCCACTACAACGACCTGCGCCGCACCGCCGAACGCATCGGTGATTGGCCCGGCCTACGAGATAAGGCGATCAGGCGGCTGCGCGATGCCACCACTGGGCAGCCCGCCTTCGCCGATCACCTCATCGGCGTACTCCTCGACGAGGGCGAACTCGACGATGCGTGGCAAACGGCAGTCGACCATGCCAACGGCCTACCTGAGTCACGCTGGAATCAGCTCATCGACCTGCGTCAACCCACCCACCCCCGGGACGTGATCGAGCCCTGGCAACAGCTCATCCAGCGGCGACTGGACGCCAGCACCGACAAGTACCGGTACAGCAAAGCCATCAAGATGCTCCGGCAACTCCGCGATGCCTACCAAGCCACGGATGACACGCCCGGCTTCGGAACATACCTCGACCGTCTACGAGACCGTCACAAACGCAAGACATCATTCATCGCCAAGCTCGACCGCGCCAACCTGTAACGCCTCGATATGCCCTACCGAGTCGGCAACTCGCCGCTGGTCTCCATCGTCAGCATTTCGGCGAGATCGCCCCCGAAACGCCATGACTGAGATGTGACCGCACGTGCACAACCTAGCGGCAGACACGGCTGGAAACGTCCTCAATTCGGCATGTGCGGACGTCGCCCGCTCATGCGGCGCGAACGGGATACGGATTGTGACTCTTCTCCGTAGCGGCAAGAGAAGGGACTCGCACACCGGAGAAGCATGAACGCCGGGGTCGGCGGCCTGGGCGTTCGTCGGTGGAGCTACTTGCCACTTACTCGCACTCGGCGCAAGCTGCTGACGTGTGGCTTTGCCACACCGCGGCGCTCACCAGCCCTGCTGTATGCCCCGAGACCGAGCGCGAAGCGTCTGTGGAGCCTGCGCGACCGCCTCGATGAGTACACGACATCGTCCGAGCTGATCGCTGCCCACCGCGAAGGCGCCACCGCCGCCTCCCTGTAGGTGCCAAAACGTCGTCCGTGCTGTTCAGGCGGCATGGTGGTATTCGTGGAGCATGCCGCCGAGTCGATCTCGTCGTCGGATGGTGAGGTGGTGCAGTCGGTTCGGCATCGTCGACTTGGTGGGCTGCCTGGTCGCTGGATGATCGATGGGTTGATCCTGGGTGGGGAGTCGATCACCGTGTCGCCTGGTTCGAGCTGGTTTATCCCGGCAGGGAGGATCCTGCAAACGTGGCCGTGTTCGTGCTTGGCTACGCGGCGGTGCACACCGTGGCCGCGCTGCTCGTCGGCCGCCGCTGGTTTGAGCGCGGCGACGGCTTCGAGGTGTATTCAGCCCTGATTGGCGCGATGGCCCCG
>JALZHU010000170.1 GCA_030860695.1 Actinomycetota bacterium | reverse complement strand
TGATGGCCGATGGTCATGAACTGCACCTGATCGACGAGGTGATGCGCCTAGACCCCGAGGCTTTGGTCGACTACGTCACCGAACACCGGATCGACTTCCTGGACCTGACACCGTCTTATGCACGCCAGCTCCTTCCGGCTGGATTGCTGACCAGTGAGCGGCATTACCCGAAGGTGCTGATGTTGGGTGGGGAGGCAGTCGACGAATTGTTGTGGGCTCAGCTCGCCGATGCCCCCGACACCATGAGCTACAACTTCTACGGTCCCACCGAGTGCACCGTCGATGCCCTGTCCTGTCAGATGATCGAGGGCATGCGCCCGGCGGTGGGTCGCCCGCTGCACAATCTGCGGGCCTATGTCCTAGACACAGCGCTGCACCCGGTACCGGTTGGAGTGGCCGGTGAACTGTATCTGGCCGGTGCACAAGTGGCCCGGGGATATCTGCACCGCCCGGGGTTGACCGCGCAGCGGTTTGTGGCCAACCCATTCGGAGAGCCAGGCAGCCGGATGTATCAAACCGGGGACCTGGTCCGCTGGACGAGTGAGGGCCAGCTGGAATACCTAGGCCGCACCGACGAGCAGATCAAAATCCGCGGATTCCGCATCGAACCCGGCGAAATCGAGTCGGCGCTGGCCGCGCATTCTGACCTTGCTCAGGTGGCGGTTATCGCTCAGGAGGATGAACCCGGTCGTAAGCAGTTGGTGGCGTATGTGGTGCCCGCTGCGGGATCGGTTGTGCCAAATACCACGATGTTGCGGGAATTCCTGCATCAGGTATTGCCTGAGTACATGATTCCGGCAGCGTTTGTGACGTTGGATGAGTTGCCGTTGACCCCGAATGGGAAACTGGACCGTAAGGCGTTGCCGGTGCCGGAGTTCGCTGCGGCTGTAGGGTATGTGGCGCCGCGGACTGAGGCCGAGGCGGTGTTGGCCGGGATCTGGGCTGATGTGCTCGGCGTGGAGCGGGTGGGGGTTGAGGATAATTTCTTTGAGGTGGGTGGGGACTCGATCCTAAGCATTCAGGTGGTGTCCCGGGCGCGGCGGGCTGGGCTGTGGCTTACGGCCAAGGACATCTTCTTGCACCAGACTGTCGCGTCGCTTGCCTCGGTCGTCACCGCGATGGAGGCTGACGATACTGAGCGGAAACCGGTCGTCGGCACTGTCCCGCTCACGCCGATCCAGCGCTGGTTCTTCCAAACACACCCGATCAACCCACGCCACTTTAATCAGTCCATCCTCGTGGAGCTGATCGACAAACTAGACGAGTGGGCCCTCCAGCGGGCGCTCGACGCCTTATTGGTACACCACGACGCGCTGCGGATGCGGTTCGAGCAAATAGACGGCCAGTGGCGGCAGCATAATGCTCCTGTGGATCACATGGAAGTACTCCAACGATGGGATCTATCAGATGTGGACTTAGAAGAACAATCCGCGGTTATGGAGAAGATTGCCGACGATGCCCACGCGAGCTTTGACTTAGGGTGCCCTCCTCTACTGAAGGCGGCATTGTTCGACCTTGGTACCGGTCGGCGACCGTACCTGTTCCTGGTGGCACACCACCTCGTAGTCGACGGCGTCTCCTGGCGCATCCTGCTCGACGACCTCGACACGGCATACCAGCAGACGGTGCGCGGCGAGGAGATCAATCTCGGTCCCAAGACCACATCGTTCCGGGACTGGGCGCAACGTCTGAGCGACTACGTGGCCGCTGGCGGGCTTGACCACGAGCTGGACCACTGGGCATCTGCGCTGGATGACTGCGAACTGCCGGTGTCCCACGCACAACAGGAGCCCGAACCACTGATTAGGACGGTGTCCGTCCTGCTGAGCGCCGAGGAGACCGATGCACTACTGCGCGCGGCGCCTACCGTCTACCGCACGCGGATCAACGACGTTCTGCTCGCAGCTCTAGCCTGGGCGTTGTCGCGGTGGACCGGACAACGCAGGGTATCGATCGATCTTGAAGGCCACGGCCGCGAAGAGATCCTTGACGGCGTCGACCTTTCCCGCACCGTCGGGTGGTTCACCACCATCTTCCCGGTCGGACTCGATGTAGTGACTGGCGATGAGCCGAACTGGCGCGACCTGATTAAATCGGTGCGAAGGCAACTCCGGGCCGTTCCCCACAACGGCTTCGGCTTTGGTGCACTGCGTTACCTGGGTTCCCCGGCGACGCGTGAGCGGTTATCCGCCAATGGGAAGGGGCCGCAGATCGCCTTCAATTACCTCGGCCAATGGGACGCACGGTCACAAGACGCAGATCGCAGTCTCTACTGGGCCGAGCATTCCTCTATTGGGCAGGATCACGATCCTGCCGATCGAGACGATCATCTGCTGGAAATTCTCGGCGACGTTTCAAACGGGCAACTTGGGTTTTCCTGGCACTACCATCCCGATATACAGCGGTCCGCAGTACAATCCGTCGCCAACGATCTCATCGATGCTCTTCAGTGCATCGCGCGGGATTGCCGGGAGGCAATGTGATTCCGAGGCGCGCAGCGCGGATCCAGTGTACTCAGACTGACTCCATGATGGTCCCGTTGTCCCGCAACCGCAACTACCAGCTGTTATGGGGTAGTCAGGCGCTCACGGCGTTCGGTGGCAGTGCGGCGGGGATCGCATTTCCCCTCTTGGTGCTCACCTTTACCGACTCGCCCGCAACGGTCGGGCTTGTGCTGGGGACGAGCGCCGCGGCGTCGCTCTTGGCCGGTTTGCCAGGGGGAGCACTCGTGGACCGCTGGAACCGCAAGAACGTCATGATCGGTTGCGAAGCGACAGGTGTAATTGCTTCCCTAAGCCTCGTCATAGCGCTGTGGTGGGGCGTGGCGAGTGTGGCTCACATGGTGGTGGTGGCGGCCGTATTCGGTGTATGCGGGGCAATGTTCGGACCGGCAGAAGAGGCATGCCTGCCGAATCTGGTGCCGGAGAAGCAGCTGCCGACGGCTGTGTCGATGAACACGGCACGTGAATATCTGGGAGAACTCTCGGGCACCGCGGTGGGTGGGTTCTTGTTCGCTATTGGGAGATCCGTGCCGTTCGCGTTGGACGTACTGACCCGCATCATTGCGTTTTTTGCCTTGCTGTTTCTCCGTGTACCACCACGGGGCGCGCGGCCAGAACCACTGAGTCGTATCGGCCATGAGGTAGCAGCCGGCTTGCGCTGGATGTGGCGTCACCGCCCTGTTCGGGTTATCGGACTATTCGCGGTTGGCCTCAACATGTTCTTCACCGCCTATTTCATTATTATCATCGTGCTGGCCCAGGGCAGGGGGGTGTCGTCGGGGGAGATCGGCGTCATGGCGGCGATGATGGGTGTGGGCGGAATCCTTGGCGCCTTTGTTGCGCCGTACCTATACCGCAGGTTGAGTCCGTATCTGTCTATCATTGGTGTATTCTGGGCACTAACACTTCTCACCCCGCTTGCGGTCTTCATCAGCAATGGCTACCTCATGGGGATGCTGTTCGCCGGAATGGCGTTCCTGGCTCCGACCGCGAACACGACGATAGCCACCTACCAACTTCTGCTCACTCCTGATGAGCTGCGGGGCAGGATGAGCAGCGTGATGGGCGTGGTTATCGATTCTGCCGCCGTTGCGGGGCCCGCGCTCGGAGGATTCCTCATGGAAATGATTTCCGACAATCAGGCGGTACTGCTTTGCGCGGTAGGCATCGGGACTGTGACGGTGTTGGGCGCCATCAGCCCCACCCTTCGCAGATTCCCGCGTCACGTGGCCGCCGACGAGCCCGCAGCGAGTCTGCAAGAGTATGAACAGCGACTCAAGTCGTAGTTTCGAATACCAGCTATTTCCGCAGTGTGAACTACTAGTGTTCCCAAGGAAGGAGCAGCGAGATGGACGACGACGCCAGGTATGAGGTGCTACGCAACGACGAGGAGCAATATTCACTTTGGCTGGCGGGGCACGAAGTGCCGCAGGGCTGGCACCGAGTAGGCAAGGAGGGAAGCAAAGAGGAGTGCTCGGCCTACGTCGACGAGGTGTGGACAGACATGCGGCCGCGTAGTCTTCGCGAGCAGATGGACGCCGCGAAACCGTCATGACAAGTACGTCGAATACAGACGCCTCGTCCGGCCGGATCCCGCCGGACGAGGCGCTTCGCCGGTCGCGCCCTGTACAGCGGGCCGGGGTCAGCTACAACGGTCTAAGCGCAGCCAGGCTGATCCAAAGGCAGTAATCCAGTGACCAATCGGCCGACCTCGACGAATACGAGGACTATATCGAGCAGCAGGTCCGCATATTGCCCAATCAACTTCGGGAAGAGCTATGTACGGCGGTTGCTCAGTGTGCTCAGCCTCATCGAGCTGCATAAAGGGCCGAGGTCGCGGTTGGTCGTGCAAGGGCTCATCAAGATCGGTACGTCCGAGGAGATCAGGAGACTGCGCAATGAACAACGTAATGCCCGAACCGACAGCGGGAACCGTGTTCACTCGTAACACAATACCCATGGATTTGTGGATCACAAAAGGGCAAGGCACAGTAATCGTAGACTCGCAGGGCCGACGTATGCTCGACTTCTGCTCGCAAACGCTGAATCTAAGTCTAGGGCATTGCCATCCAATGGTGAATAGCGTTATGAGCCAAACGATGCGCTGCTATACGTTCTTATCATCACGGTTCGCAAATCCTCATACGGTTGATTTAGCGTACCGACTCGCAGAGTTGGCGCCGTTTGCCAATGCGCGCGTGAATGTCAAGCTGGCCAGCGGATCAGGTGCTAATGAATGCGCATTGAAGGCGGCTTATAAACGAAGAGGTTCCA
Organism: Actinomycetota bacterium; assembly: GCA_030860695.1. Lineage (GTDB taxonomy): Bacteria > Actinomycetota > Actinomycetes > Mycobacteriales > Pseudonocardiaceae. Next base: position 7,081 of record JALZHU010000170.1, on the reverse strand, counting down.
CGCTGGTCGTTTCGATGCGCGGAAGCCATCATGGTCAAACGATGGAAACAATGCGCATCAGCGGGAAGCACTTTGATGCCTCGTACCTGGATCGCACAAATGTGAGATACTTACAGCCTTGTGACTGTGGCTCACTAGGAGAAGTCACGTGCCATTGCGCCGACGCTCTTGCCGTCCTGCTGAGCGATCTCGGCGAGCAAGTAGCGGCTATGATCCTCGAACCCGTCATGGTGGATGCGGGTGTGTTAGTGCCCAGCCGAGGGTTTCTGCAGCAGGTACGGGCACTGACGCAGCAGTATGGTATTCCGTTAATCTTCGACGAGATCCAGACCGGCATGGGTTGGTGTGGTGAACTGTTCATGAGCAACGCCTACCAAGTGTCACCGGATGCAATCACGTTGGGTAAGGGCTTGGCCGCTGGGTTACCACTCGCTGCTACACTTCTTCGGTCCGACATGGACGTGTTAGACTACGGAGAACATGAATTCACTCCAGGTGGAAACCCACTATTTTGCGCGGTCGCTTTGGCTAATCTTGGACTTCTTCTGGAAGGGGGATTGCTCGCCTGTGTATCTCAAAAAGGTGCACGCCTTCGGGCAAATCTAGAAGATCTTCAGAAGGAGTTTCCACATGCTGTCGCAAAAGTACGTGGGCTAGGCTTAATTTATGGAATTCAACTTGTTGGTGATACGGAGGAAAAACTTGCACTGCGGGTGTTTCATGAATGTATAAATCGTGGCTTGTTGCTGCGCATCAGCAAAGTTGGAGAACGGTCTGATGTATTGCAAATCAAGCCTCCGCTGACGGTGGAGGATGACGAAATTGACACCGCAGTATCCATCTTACGAGACGTGATCAAGGAGATCGTATCATGAACAACATTCGAGGTTTCCGTGACTTCGGCGTGGACATACTCGTGAAACTCGGAGGAAGTCTACTGGTCAAGAATGATGATATCAGCCAGCTAGGTGCTTTGTTGGCTGAGGCTGGCCGTAAACATCGGATTGTTGTGTTCCCCGGCGGCGGCCCCATCGACAATTACATCGAAGAAGTCGATGCCGAGTGGCACTTTCCCGGAGATATTCACCATCAGTTGTGTGCCCGAGCTCAAGATCAGACAGGCCTTATGTTCTCGGCAAAGTGCCCAGGATCAGGCGTATTTACACGCCCAGTGGAGCTCGGGGCAATTCTGGACAGTAAGCGAGTAGCTATCATGCTGCCCATGGAACAAATCATCTCCTTGGACGTCTTTGCCCGCGTATGGGAGATCACATCAGATTCGATGGCAGCCTGGTTTGCCAACTTTTTCAGTGCACGCCGATTTGCCATCCTTACAAATGTCCCTGGAATTCGGTGGCCATTCGAGGAAGGCAACTATCTCTCTCAAATCGACACACAAACTTTGAGCGAATTGGGACGTACCAGTGTTGATGAATGCCTAGCTGCATTTATGGCCAAGCATAGCATGTCGTGCAGCGTGCTAGACGGTCGTGACGTGGACAACTTGGCGAAATGGATAGATGATAAACCACACCAAGGAACCACGATTTTGCCAGTTATCCCGGCCTGAAACCAAATGTCTACGCGTCGCTTTTTATCACCGCACAAGCGTGAACATGATGGCTTGCTCTTGTTTTCTCCAGATGCAACGAGTACCGGGCGACACTCTGTCGTGCTAAACTATCTTGCGAGCCTAGGCATCACCACTACGGCTAGCCGGTGGCTCCAGATGACAACTGAGCAAGTCAACAATCTATATCGAGGCAATCGTACAAAAACCCGCAGTACAGTTGATGAACTAGTAGATCGGCTGTTCACGTCAGGATGGTCACTAGCTACTTGGTTGATGGCACCTTCGCTCGCCGACGTAGATCTCATTCCTCTCTTAAGTATACTCAAGGGACCCACTGATCCCGAAGCATGCCGGCCAGGGCATCTACGATGGCTAGTTGGCGCGGAAAACCCCATTGCGAATGGCATCCACACCAGCGACTCAATGGAAGAAGCAATCAGGGAAGCGTCATTACTCGCTATCGATACGAAGAATTCAACACCGTCACCAATAGCGCCATCGCCATCTGCCACAATAAGACGAACATCGGCAAGTGTGCTATATACCGCGTGTTGCCTCCGCGCCACTGTTGTGTCAGCGCATCTTATGGAACCACCACAGCGCTTCAGGGAAAAACAATTCGCAGCAGAACAAATTGCAGCGAATCCTTACAAGTCTAGGGGCGCTTTACGGGAACTAAAGTTACTATGGGATTCCCAAGACGAGAGCATTTTTACAGTGATCACACGAGATGGTTACGATGTATTACGTGAAATCGCATTTGTGTGCTCATCCTCATTTGACAGCGACAAAGTACGAAACGCGTTAGCTTCCGTTTGTATTCAACTTTCAGATTGGGATGACCTAATGCTGCGCTGTCAAGCTAGTAGGGGACCTCTTTCTTGGTGGGTAATGGAAGGTTAATCCGTGGATCTAGACTCGGCAAGAGCAATCATGGTTGCTCTCCTAGGAGGAACTTTAGGATCGCTCAAGTTGAGCGCCGTCATGGCAAGCGCCGACTGCTATTTAATCGGATCGCGAGCCTATGGATATGCAAGTGCCACTAGCGATTGGGATATTCTTGTTCTCACGCCATCTGAGACGGATATGGATGGCGAGCATGGCGCTGGAGTGTTCATTAAAGTTACTGGCGAATCCGACGGGCAAGTCATTGCGGAAATTGTGGGGCCAGATAAACGTTCAAAGGCTGACCCAGCCGACTGGGCTTTTCAACTGAGACACGCACGTCTCTTACATGCTGGTTGGGGTGGTGGAGAAGAATTCCGGAAAAAAATTAATTTAGCCTTTGAACAACGCCGAGCACTGATAGCCCAGCAGACCCGAACCGAGTGCCGAACCTACTGTGAACAAGCCAGTGCTGCGCAAGCTCATCAAGAAGTGATTGCGGCGCAACTCATCGCTGCGCTTGCAGTACGCTCCGCCTTCCAAGCATGGCTACTCACAATGGAACTACCCGTTCCTCCTGACAAGTGGTTACCAGCCCAACTCAGAACACACTCTGGAGCTGCCGAACTACTCAATGCTGGTAGCAGACTTCTAACTACTAACCCCACCGTCCATCAATGGTCTATCGACCTAGATGTTATACGAACGTCGATATATTGATTGGTACCACGATCTGTCAGTGAAGGATGGGCCTGCTGCAGGGCTCTCGGCCAACTCCACAACACTATCGAGAATTCAGGACGTAGTGTCGATAGATATGTTTTCCTTTACGCTGCCTGGCGGGCTACATCGTCGATCTCGGTGGCACGCAGCAGAGCTTCCATGCGGGCCGTGATAACACGGACCTTGTCAATGATCTCCTCGGCAGTAGCCGTCCATTTGATGGACTTACAATCCCTGTTCCAACGCTTGACGAACGACTCAATTTCCCGGTTAAGAACCTTCACCGAGCTAAACGTGCCACATCGGATCAGCTTTCGAGTGAGAATACCATTCCATATCTCAATCTGGTTCAACCACGACGCACCCGTCGGGGTGAAGTGAAAGACAATTCGCCCATCCTGCTTAGCAAGCCACTTCTCAGTATCACCCGACAAGTGTGCGGAAGCATTATCCAGGACCACATGAACCTTCTGACCCGGGTAAGCGGCGACGATCTTCTTCATTAACCGAAGAAAATCCGAACTCGCGTGAGTCTTCGACAGCGAAGCGATCACTTTACCCGTCCGAACATCCATCGCAGCGTACAGATCCGTAGTCCCCATCCGCGCATAATCGAAAGTCCTCTTCTGGGTCTTGCCGAAGTCGATCGGCAGCAGCGGCTGCGTGCGATCCAGCGCCTGGATGCCTGACTTCGCGTCCACCGACACCACCACCTCCCCTGGCGGAGGATCCAGAGGTTGTCCCGGATCTCGTGGAACTTGAGGTGGCGGTCCCCCACCTGAAGCCCGCCGTGCGGTAGGCATCGGGTGATCCGCCAAGAACACCAAGAGGAAGGGGACCGCCGTGCGCAAGACCTACCAGAACGAGAAGATCGATACGAGTCAGCCCGCCGTGCCCGAGACGGTGAGCGTGGCGTTGACCGAGCTGGCCGGCCAGATGCGCGAGGGGCTGTTGGCCCTGGCGGTCGGGACCGGGCTGCAGGTGATGGCCGCGATCATGGAAGAAGACGTCACCGCACAGTGCGGCCCGCGCGGGCGCCACGACCCGGACCGCGTCGCGGTTCGCCACGGCCACGAACGTGAGTCGGTGACCCTGGGCGGGCGCCGGGTGCCGGTGACCCGGCCACGGATGCACGCGGCCGACGGTTGCAGCGAGCTGCCGGTGCCCTCCTAGGAACTGTTCTCCTCCACCGAGATCCTCGGTCGGATGGCCATGGAGCGGATGCTTGCCGGGCTGTCGACGCGACGCTACCGGCTCGGGCTGGAGCCGGTCGGAACGCACACCGAACAGACCGCCACCAGTACCTCGAAATCAGCGGTGTCGCGTCGGTTTGTCACCCAGACCGAGACCGCGCTGGCCGAGCTATTGTCCGCGGATTTGTCCGGGCTGGATTTGGTAGCGCTGATGGTCGACGGGGTGCACTTCGGTGAGCACACCTGCGTGGTGGCCCTGGGCATCGACATCGACGGCACCAAGCACCCGTTATCACTGGTGGAAGGCTCGACCGAGAACGCCACCCTGGTCACCGAGCTGATCGTCGGGCTGCGCGAGCGCGGCTTGGACGTCACCCGCCCGATCCTGGCGGTGCTCGACGGCTCCAAGGCCCTGCGCCGCGCGGTGCTAGACGTGTTCGACCACCCAGTGATCCAAAGATGCCAACTCCACAAGATCAGAAACGTGCAGGACCGACTGCCGGACAAGCTGCGCTCGGTCGTGGCGGCCAGGATACGATACGCCTACCACGCAGACTCCGCGCTCGCCGCCCAAGCAGAACTATCGGCGCTGGCCGCCGAGCTGGACCGAACCCACCCTGGCGCCGCGGCCAGCCTGCGCGAAGGTATGACCGAAACCCTCACCGTGCTGCGCCTGAACGTGCCACCCACCCTGGCCCGCACCCTGCGCTCAACCAACACCATCGAGTCAATGATCTCCATCTGTCGCGATCACTCCCGCAGCGTCAAACGCTGGCGCGACGAAACGATGGCACTACGCTGGTGCGCCGCCGGCATGATCGAAGCCGGTAAACAATTCCGCCGGGTCAATGGCCACCTACACCTGCGAACTCTCCGCGACACGCTGAAACGAGTCACCACAACCGTCGGTGCCTCCGGCCATACTGACACCGTCACCGCAGCCTGATGATCACCGAGCCGCCACCGAAGTTCCACGGAGCTCGGGACATCCTCAGGATCCCCAGGTACAGACCAACAACATCGCGGACCTTGTCCTCAAAGTGCGGATCCCGGGAAACCTTGAACGTCCCTGCCGCCACGGCTTCAAACCATTCTCCCGCCACAGCCGCGACACCCACGTCTGTGACACATACACACCCTCGGTCTTCTTAATATACCCAGCCATCTCCCGTCGATGACCAATGCGAGATTCCCAACGCCGACGGAGGCGTCGTTGTGTCCATTCACGGGTCCGGTTAAGCTGGGCCGTCGCCCATGAGTCGATCTTGGTGTGATGGACATTGATGATCGGTGACGGCGTGTCGGACTCGGTGGTGGGTCTTTGATCGTCGATCATCTGGTTTGTGTCCGCGCCCGAGCCGCCTGAGCCTTCGTATGAGCAGCTGGCCGCGCTGATGGTGGAGTTGGTGGCGCGGGTGGAGACCTTGGAGGCGGAAAACGCCGAGTTGCGTCGGCGGTTGGGGATGAACTCGACGAATTCTTCGACGCCGCCGTCGAAGGACTCGATGGGGATGAAGGCAGCGCGGCGGGCGGATCGCTCGTCGCGGGAGCGCTCAAAGGATCACAAGCCCGGTGGGCAACCGGGGCACAAGGGCTCGGGACTGGCACCGACAGTGACGCCGGATCGGACCGAGACACTGCCCCCACCGGGTGCGTGCTTGGGGTGCGGTGGAGATCTGAGCGATGCCGCGGATACCGGGATGAGCTGGGCGCAGGTCTGGGACATCCTGCCGGTCGTGCTGGACAAGGTGCACTACCTGCTGCCGCGGCGACGGTGTCGCTGTGGGCGCACGACCACTGCGGCACCTCCGTTCGCGGCGGCTGGCGCCGTGGTCTACGGGCCGAGGATCAATGCCGCAGCGATCCTGCTGGCCAGCGAGGGCAATGTCCCTCTCGAGCGGACCGCGATGTTGATGGAAGCGCTGCTGGATGTCCCGGTCTCCAGCAGGTTCGTCAGCCGCGCCGTGGAGCGCCTCGCCCAGCACCTGGCCGCGGCCGGGTTCGATGACGCCATGACCACCGCGCTGCGCGCCGAGGACGTGCTGTGCGCCGATGAGACCCCCACCAACGTCGTCAGCACAAACACCGACGCCCACGGGGCGGGATCGGCGTACGCGGTCACCGTGCGCACCCCCGATGCGCGGCTGGTGTGGTACGCGCCGATCAGCTCCCGGTCCAAGACCGCCCTCGCCGCCCTGGGTGTGCTTGCCGGTTACACCGGATACCTGGTCCGCGACGACTACGCCGGCTACTACCAGTTCGACGCCCAGCTCGCCGGCGTCCAGCAATGCGCAGCGCATCTCATCCGCCACTGCAAGGGTGTCCTCGAGCTGCACCCCACCCACCAAAGCTGGGCCAGCGAGGTCATCACCGTGCTGCGCGAGGCCGCCGCCGCGGTCACCGACGCCATTACCCACCACCGCGACCAGCTCGACTCCCAGCTCCTGGCCGACTTGCGCGCTCGCTACGACCGCGCAGTCACCTGGGGCATCACCACCAACCGGCACCGCGACTGGGCCACGGGCTATCACCCCGGATACACCCTCGCCAAACGCCTTCACAACAAGGCCGACCAGGTCTTCACCTTTGAACCATCCCGGGTTTCGTGCATACCTCCCAAATTGGGAAGGATGGCGCGATGCCGAGCAGGTTCGACAAGCAGGCCAGGGCGAAGGCGGTTCGTCTGGTCAGGGATCATGTGGGGGAC
>JALZHU010000169.1 GCA_030860695.1 Actinomycetota bacterium | reverse complement strand
CGCGGCCTGTGGGGCCGCATTCGAAGTCGGACGCACCGAGGACGGTCTCGTGCAACCGATGACCCTGATGTTCCGGATGGTTGACTTTCTCCAATCTCGCTTTGCCGGCTACGTGCGCGAGCATCCGGACCAGTGGCGCGGCGTGCACGGCCTGTGGGACTTGATCCGGCAGGCCACCGAAGCTGGGGAACTCGAGCTACCACGTGAAGACGTGCTGTTCTTCGCTACCCCGCACCCGCACGAGGTGAGCGTCAACAGCACGCGGGTGACTCATGCACTCGGCACGAGCGTGTGGGATCTGAGCCGGGCCGAATGCGTCGCTCGGCGGCAACTAGATCAGATCGCGCGCTTTTTACGCGACAGGGTGCCAGGTTTCGAAGAGTCCTACATTGCGCAGAGCGGCGTACAGGTGGGAGTGCGCGAGACGCGCCGCATCCTGGGAAACTATCAGCTGACCGGGCACGACATTCTCGCTGCCAGGAAGTTTCCGGATGCGATCGCTCGCGGTGCGTATCCCGTCGATATCCACAATCCAGAAGGCACCGGGACCGTCCTCAAACGGGTGCCGCAAGGGGAGGCGTACGACATCCCGTTGCGCTGCTTGCTACCTCGAGGTGTGGATCGGCTCATCGTCGCCGGCAGGTGCATCTCCGGCACGCACGTCGCTCACTCGTCCTACCGTGTCATGCCGATCGCCATGGCCACCGGTCACGCGGCAGGGGTTTGCGCGGCATTGGCCGCTCGCACCGGCAAGCTGCCGCGTGACGTGCCGGCTGACGAGGTCCAACAAGAACTGCGAGCCCAGGGTGCAAACCTACGCGACGGCGTGGGCGAATAAATGCTTTACCGGACAAGCTCAGGAGCCACAGCATGAACGCCAGACCCCCCGCCGACACATACAGAACACCCCGTGAGGCCAACTGCCCGACCAGGGACGTGCCTGTCAAGCAAGAACAGCACACGGTGACCGCAGTCGTGCAGGCTGACACCGACGAGGACTTTGGCCTATTCGGTCCGAGCTCGGTGACCTGGCGGGTCCATCTGGAGCCGGTGCTGTGGGTGGCCGGGTTCCGGGCGCTCTACCTGCAAGCCTTGCATCCGCGGGTGATTCGCGGCACCGCCCAAAACTCGGCGCTGTTTGACCGCGACCGGGCCTGGCAGCGATTCCAGCGCACCGCTGACTTCGTGGCCATTCGCACATTTGGCACCACCGAGGAGGTTGCCCGCGTGGGACGGCGGGTCCGCCGGATGCACGCTCGCTTGCGCGGATACGATCCTGACACCGGGGCTCAGTTCCGTATTGACGACCCCGAATATCTGCTGTGGGTGCACTGCGGCGAGATTGACTCCTATGTCGACGTCGCCCGTCGCGTTGGAATCCTTGCCAGCACGGTCGAGGCAGACGCCTACGTGGCCGAAAGCCGCTGCGCCGCCCAGGTTGTTGGCATCCCTGCCGATGACGCGCCCGCGTCAACCGCCGAGTTGGCTGATTACTTCGCGCGGATGCGACCAAAGCTCTACGCCTGCCCGGAAGCCGTGCAGGGTCTAGCCGCGTCACTGAATTTCCCGCTGCCCCTACCTCGCCGGTTGAGGCCGCTCAAGCTCGCAGTGCCGCCGTTCGTCGCGCTGTCATTTGCGGTGCTCCCGCCGTGGGCGCGTCGGCTCTACGGCGCGCCCGGGCTGCCCACCACCGACCTCGCTGCCACCCTCGCCCTGCGCGCCCTGCGTCGCGCCACCGCCCTGCTCCCCGACCCACCTGCAGCACAGCGGGCCCGATACCTGATCCGAATCGCCCAACAATCTTCAGCAGCACCCCCTGATCTTCATTAGTCCGGTATGGCCGCTGATCGGGCAGAAGAACGGGGCGATCTCTACCTGATAGACGAGGTCATTAGGCGACTCCTGCGGTGTGGTTGGGCGGTCAGCGGAACGTCCGTCGAGGAACCGGGCCACGATGGCCAGTTCCTCGGCCGTCGAATCGGCGATTGGCGCATCGGTAAGGATCTGGAGAGCGCAAGTGAGGTTCCGCTGAGACTCCTGGCGGGCACAACAGCGCCCGCCGGCCTCCCCAATGAGGCCGGCAGCCCGCGGCAACAGGTGTTCGTCAACCCCGTTCTGGGAACTCAGCAGCTCAGCGAGGCACCGGCCAGGGGAAGTATCGCTTCCGATCGCGGCGAGAACGGGAAGAGTCTTCTTGCCTCGTCGGAGGTCGCTGAAGACTGGCTTTCCGGTGACCGACGGATCGCCCCAGATACCGGCAGGTCATCCACTGCCTGGAAGACCCGGCCGAGGTGACGCCCAGCGAGCGCCAGGGCGCGGACGACGGGGGGTGGGGCGCCGGCCAGGACCGCTCCGATCGTGATTGCGCAGCTGAGCAGCGACCCGGTCTTGTGGTCAACCATCGTGCGGTACCGCCGGGCCGGTGCCGTAGGCCTTCCACAGAGTTACCCGGTGCCGGCGCTTTTCGTCACCGTCCATGATGTCGTCGTGAACCAGTGAAAATGCGTGCACCAGTTCGACGGCGACAGCGCCATGCATGGCGACTTCGACCGACCCCCCCCCCCACGGCTTCGGCGGACAATACCGCCAGAGCCTGACGCACGCCCTTTCTGCTCATGCCAGCCCCGGCTTTCGGTGTTCCCTCCAGGTCGCACCATCCGAAGGAGATCCGGCCATCCGCCGTAGCGATGAATGCAGCCGGTCGACCGCGGCCTGCAAGGCTGGCTGGACGAGGGTGCAACAGCGCGCCAGGAGTTGGCCTCGGACCCTGACCTGGCTGTCTATAGCGACCCGCGCCCGTGAGGTGGTCGGCTCGGTGTGGACACCCTCACCGAGCCGAAGCGAGTTTTTCCCGCACTGATGCCGGTATCAGCGCTGTACGGTCACGGCTCCTCTAGGGGCAAACCATGGCCGAGGCGATCGGCGCCTCGACGATGAGCTGGAGGAAAGCTCATGACGACCACTCCTGCTGCTCCGAGAGGTGCGGCAACGTTGCCTGACGTGACCTCAATCCCTGAGGTCAGCGGACTGAGTTTGACGAAATTTCTCGATCCCCTGCCCATCCCACGGATGATCACCGTGCCGTCCCTCCGGGAGCTCTGGGAGCTCCAGATCACCATGCGGACGGAGCGTGTCCGACTGCACTCACAACTCCCCCCGACGACCGTGTGGACGTACAACGGGACGTCCCCTGGCCCGACAATCAGTCTCCGCCGAGGGCAGAAGCTGCGGGTGAACTGGCAAAACGAGATCACCGGGGACTTCCCGGTGACGGCCGTGGAGGTGCAAAGCGCAACGCCAGGCGAAACGCCGGGACCAGGCCGGGACGGCGCCACCCCCCTCGAGGACGTGGCGGCGCTGCCGCCGTGGACGGTGGTGCACCTGCACGGAGCGCAGACCGGTGGCGGCAACGACGGCTGGACCGAGAACGCGGTGCTGCCCGGTAACTCGCAGCTGGCTGAGTACCCGAATGATCAGCGGGCGACCGCATTGTGGTACCACGACCACGCTATGGCCATCACCGCCCTGAACGTGATGAGCGGGCTGATGGGAATGTACCTGATCCGCGATGACGAGGAAGACGCGCTCGAATTGCCGCGCGGCAGGGATGAGGTGCCGCTCATCATTTGCGATCGCAACCTCGATACCGATGCAGACGGCAATCTCACCGGCGAGCTGCTGCATAAGGTGAACTTCGCGGCGCCGCCCAACCCGGAGAATCTCACCCTGCCTTTCCGTGGGCCATTCACTCTGGTTAATGGCGTGATCTGGCCGCATCTTGAAGTGGCCGCCCGCTGGATCCGGTTCCGGGTGCTCAACGCGTCCAACTCGCGCACCTACCGGTTCGAGCTGCATGACGAGAATGGTGCGCCGATCTCGGGGGCGATGCGGCTGATCGGCACCGACGGCGGGCTGCTGGGTGCGCCCGTGGCGATCAATCAGCTGACGCTCGGCTCAGCCGAGCGCGCCGACATTCTGATCAACTTTTCGGACTTCCGGGGAACACAGCTCACGCTGGTCAATACGCTCACCCCGCCGTTTGAACCGGGTACGACCACGCCCAACCCCGACGTAATGCAGTTCCGGGTGCGCGCTAGGCCAGTGCGGGACCCCTTTACATTGCCAAGCACGCTGTCGCCATCGTTTGTCCGGCTCACCCACGACACGCTGCCCGACCACGGGCACCGCTGGCTGGTGCTCACGCTGCCAGAAAACCGGCATCCCGAGATGTGGGAAATGGTCGAGATCGACCAACCGTCCCCGGCTCTGCCTGTTGACGGCATCATCCAGGTCCTGCTGCCCGGTGCCGTCGAGCCGATGACCCTGCAGCGTGTGAGCCGCAACTTCAGGGATGCCGCCAACTTCTACATCGCCCAGGAAGGCTGGGAGCAGTGGAGGATCCTCAACGTGAGCCGTGTCGGCCACCCCATCCATCTCCACCTCGTCCACTTCCAGGCGCTCAGTCGCCAGCTCTTCGACGTGGCCGGCTTCGACTCGGCGGTCGGCGGTACAACCACTCCGGTGACCTACCTCGGCGAGGGCACGCTGGACCCCAGTGAGCAGGGCTGGAAGGACACCATCCGGGTGGAGGGCAACCGGGTGGTCGACGGTGTGCTGGTGGGGGAACTGGTGTCAATCATCGGCCAGTTCAGCGGCGCCAGCGGCCGTTTTGTGTACCACTGCCACATCCTTGAGCACGAGGACGAAGGCATGATGAGCACCTTCGTCGTGATGCCCGAGCAGGTCATGGCGGTCGATCCGCACATTGGTGGTGACCCTCACCACCGGACTCCCCGGCAGACCACGCTATGGGATGACCAGTCACGGTTCATCGCCCCACGGAGCGACGCAGCCCCATCAAGTCAACCACGATGATGGAGCGACAACTGCTGTGATGCAGCCGGCGACGCGGAGCACGGCCTGAGGCCCACGCGACGGTGTGGCTGCTCGCATCTCCAGGCCCGGCTGTGGACCTTGTTCGTAGCGGGTGGCCGATCCACTGCTCGTACTCACCGTCAAGAAGTTCGACGCTCGGAGGTTGTATCAGCGCGGCCCCGGTGACGCTCTTTAACTCACGAGCCCTGAGGGGAGGATTTATGAACACGCCACCGGCCGATCGCCGCAGATGGGTTCCCACACCGGAATCTGAGCTGATAGTGCCGGAATCTGGGCTGGTAGAGACGGGTGCTCCCCCCTACCAGTGGAGCGTTCGGGCGTACCAGACCGTCACCTACGAGGTGTGCATGGTGGACGGGCTGCTTGATCTGGAGAACCGGACGCTGATCGAAGCGGGCACGGCCGATCGGACGGACCGTCCTCGCCGATTCATCGTAGTCGACGCCACCATCGACGAACTCTACGGGCCGGCTTTACGCCGCTATCTCGACCACCACAATTGCCACTACGACGTGTGTGTCCTGCCGGTCTCGGAGGAGGCCAAGACAATGGATGCCGTCTTCGCGGTAGTGAGCGGGTTAAACTCCTTCGGGATCTCCCGCCGGCACGAACCAATTATTGGCATCGGCGGCGGCGTCTTACTGGACATCGTAGGCCTAGCCAGTAGTATTTATCGTCGTAGCACTCCCTATGTGCGCGTACCCACCTCACTCATCGGCTTGGTCGATGCCGGAGTTGGCGTCAAGACCGGGGTGAACTTCGAGTACCACAAAAACCGCCTGGGCACCTACTTCGCGTCCTCGGTTGCGCTGCTGGACCGAGGCTTCCTGGAAACTTTGGAGGATCGTCACATCAGCAATGGGATGGCAGAAATACTCAAGATGGGCCTGGTCAAGGACGAGTGTCTCTTCCAGCTTCTTGAAGAGTACGCCGAGCTGCTGCTCACGGAGCGGCTCACGGGAAAGACTCCGATCGGCGATGTCGTGGCGAGGAACGTGTTCAGCCGAGCAGTCGGCGGCATGTTGGAAGAACTCCAACCGAACTTGTGGGAAAACAAGCTGGAGCGTGTCGTTGACTACGGGCACTCCTTTAGCCCCACGCTGGAGATGCAGGCCCTGCCGGCACTGCTGCACGGCGAAGCCGTGAACATCGACATGGCGCTGACCACGGTGGTGGCTGAAGGACGCGGCCTGGTCTCCCGCCAAGACTGCGAACGCATCCTCGACGTGATGCGGCGGCTCCGCTTGCCCATCTGGCACCCGCTGTGTGAGACAAAGATCCTCGGTGAGGCATTACACGACACCGTCCGTCATCGCGACGGATTGCAACGCATACCACTTCCGGTGGGTATCGGCGGAGTGTGTTTCGTCAACGACCTCACTGTCACGGAGCTCTCCCGAGCCGCCGACACCCTATTCGAGCTGGAGCACTCCCCGAATCCGAAGCTCAGGAAGCAAGGAGACCCACATGACTGACGAACTGATCGTCGCCAATGTCAACGGCGCCTCTGACGTCTACGGTATGCACGGTGGCGCCGAGGTAGCCAAGTGGAAATGCCTGACCCGTCGCCTGGGGCTGAGCGGCACCTGGGAAGCTATTGAGTGGTCTTCCCTGCCACCCGGTGCGGTCTGCGGAGAGCACCGACACACCCGCACCGAAGAACTCTACTTCATCCTTTCTGGCGAAGGTGAGCTCCTGATCAACGATGTGCCTCACCGGGTCCGCCCCGGCCACCTTATTGCCAATGGGCTGGGCACAAGACACTGCTTCCGGAACTTAGGCGAGGAAGACCTGAACTGGCTCGTGATTGAGGTGTTCAGCCCCGCCACCACCCAAGCACTGTCTGCAGACATACCCACGAGGGAAGGTGTCACATGACCACTGCCACGATTTTTGACCTTAAGACAAACAACAAGGTCGACCTCACCACCGTGCTGACCGGCCCTCTGCGTGAGGCTCGGCTTGTCACGCTCGCCCCCGAGCAGAGCGAAACCCTGACCGCCAACGACCGCGAACACACCCTGTTCGTGCTGGAAGGGACCGGTACCGCGCGGGCGTCGATGGCCGCTGTGGACCTCACCCCTGGGACAGCGGTCACCGTGCCTCTCGGTGGCGAGCTAACCATCAGCGCTGGAACACAGACGATGCGGTATTTCCATGCCAGCCTGAGCGTTCCGGCAAGTCAGGAGAGCCGCCAATGATCGTCACAACGGTGGCGGAGACCGTTCGCACCCTGAGCGGCACCGCCGCGGAAGCCCACAGTCGCTCCCTGGCCCGCCGCGGATTCTTCTTCAGCGAGACCGAGGCCTTCGACTATCTACGCCTCCCTCCTGGAAATGAGATTGGTTCACACGGACGCCGCGGCACTGAGGAGGCATGGTTCGTATTGCGCGGAAACGGAGAACTCATCGACCGGGACGGCCTTGTCCGCCCTCTGCACTGCTACACCATGGCTGCCTGCCCACTGGATAGCGGCACACGACTGCGCGCTGGCACGGACGGGATGGAAGTCCTGCTCCTCGCGGTGATCCCAAAGCATCTCTCCACTGTAATGCCGGCTCGGCTACCAGTGGCCTCATAGGTATCGGGTGATCAGCCAAAACCACCGGAGGGGGGTTGGAGGATGTCACGAGTTCTATGGAACTCGGGACATCCTCCCCGTTGCAAAGGAGTCTCCTCATGACCGTAACGGAGCCGGCCGCGCCAGCAACCGACGGTCGACAGCCGGGCATTCCCGGAGCGACCGCGGTGCACCATGTGGCCTACACCGTGCCCAATCTGAACCAGGCTGTTGAGTTCTTCACTGAGGTTATTGGCGCGGAGCTGGTCTACGTCCAGGGTCCCATCCAGGACAGTGCGGGCGACTGGATGACCCGCCAGCTCGGCGTGGCCGCTGACGCCTGCGCGCATATCGCCATGCTGCGCCTCGGACCCGTGACCAACCTTGAACTGTTCGAATACACCGCGTCGGACCAGCGACGGTCGCTTCCGCGCAATAGTGACTGGGGAGGCCACCACTTAGCAATTTATGTCACCGACGTGGACGCCGCGGTGGCTTACTTGCGCGCCCAACCCGGCGTGCAGGTACTCGGCGAGCCACAGACGGTCATCGATGGTCCCATCGCGGGCGACCGCTGGGTGTACTTCCTCACCCCATGGGGCATGCAGATGGAACTGATCCACTTGCCCCCGGGAGCGCCATACGAGCGGGAAACCCAGGCTCGGCTGTACCTGCCGGACCAGCCCTGGTCCAACCAGTAAGGGGGTTAGCCGTGCCCTCCGCCACCGCCGCGGTCACACGCGGAATCGACGAGCCGTTCGAATTAGAGGACATCCGGATCGACGAACCGCGCCCACATGAGGTCTTAGTCCATATCACCGCGGTGGGTATGTGCCACACCGATCTGGCCGTGCGGGCTGGCCATACCCCCTTCCCCCTGCCTGCCGTGCTGGGCCACGAAGGCGCCGGCGTCGTCGAGCGCGTCGGCCACGCCGTTACCGGTGTGGCAGCCAACGACCGGGTCGTCATCAGCTTCGACTCCTGCGGAAGGTGCCTGCCGTGTGAGACAGGCCGGCCGGTGCAGTGCATCCACTGGGCGGCGCTGAACCTGCTTGGTGGTAGCCGCCTAGACGGCAGTGCCACCATGACTTCGGCGGGGGCGCATGCAGGCCAGCCGTTGCACGGTTGCTTTTTCGGCCAGTCCTCCTTCGCGACCCTCGCTCTGGCGACCGAACGCAACGTCGTCAAGGTTTCCCCAGGAGCGCCGCTGGAACGGCTTGCGCCGCTGGGCTGCGGGGTGCAGACCGGAGCCGGTGCCATTTTGAACGTCCTCAAGCCCAGCCCCGGCTCCACCGTCGCGATATTCGGTGGGGGCGCGGTTGGCCTGTCCGCGGCATTGGCCGCCCAACTCACGGGCGCCACGCGCATCGTCGTCGTCGACATTGCACCGTCCCGGCTGGCACTTGCTCGCAAGTTAGGCGTCACCGACGTTATCGACGCACGCGTGGACGATCCCGTCCCCGCGATTTTCGACCTCACCAGCGGCACCGGCGCCGAGTACACGCTGGAGACCAGCGGTGTGACCCAGGTGCTACGCCAGGCGGTGGACGCGTTAGCAATCGACGGCTACTGCGGCGTAGTCGGCGCACCCCCTTTCGGTAGCGAGGCAAGCTTTGACGTCCCCCAGATGCTGGCCCGTAACCCACATATCATCGGGATCAACCAAGGCGCCAGCGTGCCACGCCAGTTCATCCCGGCATTGATCGAACTGCACCTCAGGGGTCGCCTGCCGTTTGAGCGCTTCGTCTGCACCTTCCCCTTCGCAGACATCGAACAAGCAGCTCAGGCCGCACTAGCGGGTGAAGTGGTCAAGCCGGTACTACTGATCTGACCCCGGTAGGCTGATCTGAGCCCCGGTAGGCGCTGCCGTTATCAGGAATCGCCGACATAAGGAGGATTGGGTATGGAAACCATAGCTCAAAGGGAGGACACGCGGACCGGATCGTTTTTCCGCAGATTCGACATTGCGTCGCTGCTGCTCCGCGCGATGATCGGCGTGGTGTTTATCACCCACGGTGCCCAAAAGCTATTCGGCGCGTTCGGCGGTGTCG
Source organism: Actinomycetota bacterium (assembly GCA_030860695.1). Lineage (GTDB taxonomy): Bacteria > Actinomycetota > Actinomycetes > Mycobacteriales > Pseudonocardiaceae. Next base: position 2,371 of record JALZHU010000169.1, on the reverse strand, counting down.
GGCTTGACGCAACGGCCAACGCCATGGCCGGAATGGGTCTCAGGCCTGGCATGTTCTTCACCGTCCTCGCCGGCATCTTGGAGTTCGGCGGGGGGCTGTTGCTGCTTGTCGGCCTGCTCACGCCACTGGCCGGGCTGATCATTACCGGCGTCATGATCGTGGCGATCGCGGTGGCCAGCGGCCAAAACGGCTTCATCGCCCAGGACAGCCTCGGCTACGAGTACAACCTTGTGCTCATCGCCATCGCCTTGGCCCTGGTGATCGCAGGACCGGGCCGGCTAAGCCTCGACCACCAGCTCGGCCTTAGCCAGGCCGTAGCCAATCGCGTCCGTCGGTCGCGGAAACACCACTGACCACTTCCCCGACGATCGCGCCGGTGACGTCGGTGAGCCGGCTGCGACTGGTCCTGATCCTGGGCTCGTTGACAGCCTTCGCGCCGATGTCGATCGACCTGTACCTGCCCGCGTTTCCCGAGCTGACTCGGCACTTTGGGGTCAGCCAGGCCAGCGTGCAGCTGACCTTGACCGCGTGCTTGGCTGGGCTCGCGCTCGGCCAACTGCTGGCCGGCCCGTGCAGCGACGCGATGGGCCGCCGCCGGCCGCTGCTGTTCGGGCTCACGGTGTATGTGGCGGCCTCAGTGGGCTGCGCGTTGGCACCCTCCGCGGCGGTCCTGACCGCGCTGCGGCTGGTGCAGGGATTAGCCGGGGCGGCCGGGTTGGTGATCGCTCGCGCGGTCGTCCGTGACCTTTACTCAGGCGTTGCACTGGCTCGGTTCTTCTCGCTATTGATGCTCGTCACCGGCCTCGCGCCGGTCTTAGCGCCGCTGATCGGTAGTCAGCTGATCCAGGTGGTGCCTTGGCAGGGGCTGTTTGCGGTGCTGGCTGGGTACGGCCTGCTGTTGCTGGTGGGCGCCGGCTTTGGACTGCCCGAGACGCTGCCGCCGCCGGCCCGGCGTCGAGGCGGCTTGCGCGCCACCGGGCGGGTTATGCGGCAGCTGCTAGGCGACCGCCGGTTCGTCGGTTACGCGCTGGCCTCCGGGCTGGTGTTCGCGGCGATGTTCTCCTACATCGCCGGGTCGCCGTTCGTGCTGCAGCAGATCTACGGGCTCAGCCCGCAGCTCTACGGCGTGGCCTTTGCGGTGAACGCGTTAGGCATCGCGGCGCTGGGACAGCTCAACGGGCTGCTGCTGCGCTGGCTGCCACCGCGCCGGCTCCTGGCCGCAGGCCTGGTTCTCGCGTCGCTCGGTGGAGTCGGAATAATCACGGCGGTGCTCGCGGGGCTCGGCCTGCCGGTCGTACTGCCCTCGCTGTTCGCTGTGGTTGCCAGTGTCGGTCTCGTGCTGCCGAACTCGACCGCGCTCGCGTTGTCCGGCCGTCCGGAGCAGGCCGGCAGTGCCTCGACCCTGTTCGGCGTGCTGCAGTATCTGTTCGGCGCGGTGGCGGCTCCGCTGGCGGGAGCCTCCGGGGCGGGCACTGCGGTTCCGATGGCCGCCCTGATGTGCGGGTTCACCCTCGCCGGGCTGGCGATGTTCGCGCTGCTCAACGCTCAACCGCGCCTCCCGCACAACAATGATTAGCCGGCCGGCGGTGCTGGTCGCGAGGTGGGTGGTTGTTCAAGTCATGAGCGCCTCCGGCTACGTCAGGGTCGCCAATCAGTCTCCCGCGGCGACCGAGAGCCGGGTATCCAGGACGGCGAGGTCGGCAGCCGCGCGGCCGGCGTGCCACCCCGCGGCGTTGCCGACGCTGAACGAGCGGGACACCGTTCCTGGGAACATTGACTCGAACAGTTCGTCCACTACCCGCTCCCGAGCTGCCAGTACCGGCAGTAGCCCGGCTGGATCGGGCATCGCTGCAGCGCCCGCGTCGCGCGCCGTGGCGAGCCGTTCACCAATGCGGGTCGCGTAGGCGAGCAGGAACGACTGGCGGTACGACCGGGTCCGAGATCGTCCAGTGCGGGTGGTGTGGCTTCCCGCGGACACCATCGCCCTCGTTGCCTGGACCAGTAGCGACGTGCTGAGCAGTTCGACAATCTCCAGGTCGACCTCGTCGCCGAGCACGGTGGTGAAACCGAGCTTTTCCGACAGCACGGTCCGGCACCGGTTCGCCTCGGCCACCGCCCCTACCAGCATCGCTTTGGCTGCCACATAGGGGTTGTCCAGCCACAGCCGGCGCGCGGCGGCGGGATGCGGGTCGGAGCCGGGAGCGCTGGCAGCGCTATCGCCCACGATCCGCTCCAGGGAGTACCGGCTCATCAGTTCCTGCGCCTTGGCCGACAGTGCCTCGGCCTCTTCGGGGAATGTGGTCGACTCAGCCTTGGCCAGCAGCCCCCGCACCCGGGCTAGCACCTTCTGGTCGACGCCGCGGCGTGGTGC
>JALZHU010000433.1 GCA_030860695.1 Actinomycetota bacterium | reverse complement strand
CCCCAATTCAGCCAGCCGGTCAGCCATCACCACAAGCGACCGCGTCATCGTGGAATAAGGCCGCACCTCCTGCAACCGCCGACCCGAACCGGTCCCGCCGGGGATCCGAATACAGCACATCAGCTCAGCCTTGCCAATATCCAGTGCAGCAACCCGCGCAATGATCTCCTCGCTGTGGTGATCCTCCTCCAACACCATGACCCCCTTACTCTCGAGCACCCCAACCGGTGGTGGCCCGCGAGGGCCGCACGGGACAACCGGAATCTGATCCACGTGCTCGAAGCGACACGAAGCGCCCACACCACGACCCTCAGCACCCTGCTGATACACGACCTCAACGATCACAGTCCACCGGCGTCGACGAGCCACCACAAAGATCCTGCGACACTGCCCTCTCCCCGGGTAGGCCCAAACCACGATCACCGCTCCCACCCAACCGCAGCAGACCCATTTTCACCGCGGAACGCGCGGCCCACCGGGCCACCAAATGCTGATACACGAATATGCCCAGGCCGCCTGACATGGATGACCTATTCGGCACCCACAGGGTCGTTCACCATGAACGAATATCCGCGTTCACCAATCGATCCAACGTGACCATCCACACTCCCGTCTCACACTGACATTCATCGTCCATCCCGATGTCTCGAACTAGGAGCTGGTCAGCGACTCGGTGCGCCCGGGGCCGTCGAGCGTGCGGCCCGTGAGCGCGGCGCGGGACGAGCGGTGACGGGCCACTAGGGATCAAGATCAATCCGGACTTACGGGGCAGTAGTTGTGCGACTGTTGCGAAAGCTGGCGATGCTTGCTTGATCAGCTAGCGAGTGAGGTGAACCCGCCGACGATTGCTCCGTATGCGATGTGGCCAATGGTGCTCACCACCGGTGTGCTCAGACCGTAGTTGAGCATCAGGAAACCTGGTTGTTCCAGCAGGGGGTGGGAGTCCGCTGCGCTGGTTGGGATGCCCATGCGCGGGTGCACGACCGGTAACAGGATATTGACCAGCGCGGTACCGGCGAACAGGCCATGCAGCACACCGAAGAGCGCTCCGAGCGCGAAGCCGCTGCGGTCTATAGCAGTGAAGACGACGAAGTAGATCAACGCGAAGACCTGTCCGGCGACGAAGTGCAGGAGGTAGCCCAGTGCCTTGGCGTGTGCGCGGTCGGTCGTGAAGGCGGTTCCGAGGAGGAAGGGCAGATCCATGCGGCTGAGGCGAAGTTCGCTGGCCATCTGCAGGCCGGTGGTCAGCACGATCGTGCCGAGGAAGCCGCCCGCGAGGGCACCCCAGATGTTCACTGCTCTGCCTTAGCTATCGCGGTCACCGCACTGATGAGAGCGAGGTGGACCAATGCCTGCGGGATGTTGCCAAGGAACTCACCGCTCTCGGGGTGAATTTCCTCGGCGTACAAGCCCACGTCGTTGGCCAGTCCGATGAGTTGCTCCATGAGTTCGGCGGCTGGGTCGGTCCTTCCGCCGCGCGCCAGTGCCTCGCTGAGCCAAAAAGAGCAGCAGGTGAACGCTCCTTCGCGGCCGCTGAGCCCGTCGTCGCCGGTGTAACGGTAGAGGAGTGCACCGCGGCCGAGCTCTTGGCGGAGCACCTCGATTGTCGAGGCCATTCGCGGATGGCGCGGGTCGTGGTAGCCCATGAGGGCGCCAAGCAGAAGGCTGGCGTCGAGCTCCTGGGAACCAGCTGATTGGGTGTAGCTGCCAAGGCGCTCCGACCAGCAGTTTCGCTCGACGAAGTCGTGGATCGCGGCCGCTTCGGCGCGCCAGCGTGTGACGTGCCGGTCGGGAATGCAACCGTCCTCGGCTAGGACGACCGCACGGTCCAGTGCCACTCGGCACATCATCTTGGACTGGGTGAAGTGGGCAAGGGTGTTGCGCACTTCCCAGATACCGGAGTCGGGTTCACGCCAGATCGAGCACACCAGGTCCGCGGTCTCGGCCAGCCGTTTGGCGATGTCCGTATCCAGCTGGCCTGCTGCGTTTCGATACAGCCACGCGGTCTGGACAAACTCGCCGTAGACGTCGAGCTGGCGTTGCCGCCGGGCCTCGTTGCCGACGCGCACCGGTCGGGATCCGCGATAGCCGGCGAGCGGAAGCGTCCGTTCCGGTGCGTGCACGCCGCCGTCGAGTCGATACAGCACGCTCAGCTTGGGATGGGTCAGCTGCGAGGCATGCAGCAGCCACCAGAAAAAGGACTCCGCCTCATCGACGCAGCCGAGGTTGAACAGCGCGTTGAGCGTGAACGCCGCATCGCGCACCCAGGAGAATCGATAGTCCCAGTTGCGCTGCCCACCGAGGTGTTCGGGAAGCGATGCTGTGGCCGCGGCTGCGATCGCTCCCGACGGTGCGTGAAACAGCAGCTTGAGCGCCAGGGCACTACGTATCACCGCATCGCGCCACGGGCCCCCATAGCGTCGGTCGGCCGCCCACCGGCGCCAGAAGCGCCGGGTCGCCTCAAGCCTGGCCTCCACCTCGGCGGGAGTGGGAATGATCAGCGGCTCCTGGTAGGCGATGGTCAACACCAACAGTGCCCGCTGCCCCTCCGTGAGCTCGAACTGCCCGCAGACACGACCCAGCTCGCAGTACGGACGTCCGGCGCCCCAGGCACACACACCGATGGCAAGCGATCCAAACGCTGCCACTGGCACGCCGCCATGCATCCTGATCGAGGCCTGATGCCGGCCGTAGTTAAACCGCGGCTCAACCCGCCACCGCATCGGTACCCGACCGGCCACCCATTCGATCCGGCGCACAAGCTCCCGAAATGGCACGAGCCCGCCCGCCGGTAACAGCATCGCGTCGGTGACCCGCACAATTCCGTCTCCGGTCGTGAAGGTCGTCTCCAAGACGTTCGTCTCCGGCTCGTAACGGCGCTGTACGCGGAACGGGATCGCGGGTTGCAGCGAGAAACTCCCGCCGCGCTCGACGTCGAGTAGCGCGGCGAAAACGGTCGGCGAGTCGAGGTTAGGCAGGCACAACCAGTCGATGGCACCGTCCTTGGCGACCAGAGCAACCGTACGACCGTCCCCGATCGCCGCATAATCGGCGATCGGCGCATACCCCGCGACCCGCACCATCAGCCGGTCCGGTGCCCGGCGCCGCGTGCGTACACAGCCCAGCCGACGCCGGTCCCGAGGGCGGCGAGTGCGGTGTTGGCGTCGAGCCTGTGTCCGGCCGGGGTCCGTCGGGGCTGACCGGACTTGCGTCCGGTCGTCTCGAGGAT
>JALZHU010000168.1 GCA_030860695.1 Actinomycetota bacterium | reverse complement strand
CGGCGAAGAGGGCGGCGGGCACGGCGAAGAGGGCGGCGGGCACGGCGAAGAGGGCGGCGGGCACGGCGAAGAGGGCGGCGGGCACGGCGAGGAAAGCGGCGGGCACGGTTAAGCCGCGCGGCTGCACTGTCGGGCCCGGCCGATAGCGTCCGCGACCATGGTGAGAGCTACCGCGAACGTTCGTGCCGCCCATCGCTGCGCCGACTGCGGCCATGAGGTCGCCAAGTGGGTGGGCCGCTGTCCGGAGTGCCACACCTGGGGCAGCGTGGCAGCGGTCGGTCCGCGACCGGTGACAGCAGTCGCGCCCGGCACGCCGTCAGCCCCGGCCAGCCCGATCTCCCAGGTCGATCTGCACTCCGCCCAGGCCACGGCTACCGGAGTGACGGAGCTCGACCGGGTGCTCGGCGGCGGCCTGGTGCCTGGCGCGGTCGTACTGCTGGCCGGTGAGCCCGGAGTGGGAAAATCCACCCTGCTGCTAGAGGTCGCGCACCGCTGCGCGGTGGCCGGCCGGCGCGCCCTCTACGTGACCGGCGAGGAGTCCGCAGGTCAGGTCCGGTTGCGGGCACAGCGCACCGGCACGCTGCATGACGAGTTGTTCCTCGCTGCCGAGTCCGACCTCGCTGCGGTGCTGGGGCACCTCGATGCTGTCGATCCGGCACTGCTGATCGTCGACTCGGTGCAGACCATGTCCTGCACCGGCATCGAGGGCAGCCCAGGAGGGGTGTCCCAGGTCCGCGCCGTGGCCGGCGCGCTGATCGCCACCGCCAAGCACCGCGGGCTGCCAGTGGTGCTGGTTGGGCACGTCACCAAGGACGGCACGGTGGCCGGACCCCGGGTGCTGGAGCACCTGGTCGACGTGGTGCTGCACTTCGATGGTGACCGGCACTCCACGCTGCGGATGGTGCGCGGGATCAAGAACCGGTTCGGGGCTGCCGAGGAGGTCGGCTGTTTCGAACTCACCGACGACGGCATCACCGGCTTGCCCGACCCGTCCGGGCTGTTTCTCACCCGCCGCGATGGTGCGGTGCCCGGGACGGCGGTGACAGTCGTGGTGGAGGGCAAACGGCCGCTGCTGGGCGAGGTCCAGGCTTTGGTTGCGGATTCCGCACTGGCCAATCCCCGCCGAGCGGTGAGTGGCCTGGACTCAGCCCGGGTAGCGATGATCCTGGCGGTCATCGAGCGCCGCGGGGGCGTGCGGTTGGCGGGGTCAGACGTGTACACCGCGACGGTGGGCGGGATGCGGGTGGTCGAGCCGGCGGCCGATCTCGCTATCGCACTGGCCGTCGCGTCGGCGGCCGGCGACCTGCTGCTGGCACCGCACACGGTCGCGATCGGCGAGGTCGGGCTCGCCGGAGAAGTCCGGCAGGTGACCGGGCTACGCCGACGCTTGGCCGAGGCCGCCCGGCTGGGCTTCCGGCATGCGCTAGTGCCGCCGGACAACGTCGCCGACGGGGGTAGCGCCCCGCCGCCCGGGATACGCCTGCATGTGGTGCCCGACCTCGGCGCCGCGCTGGGCTGGCTGCGTCCGTGATTGTGCGGTCAGTTCCCCGGGGTTGAGTGCGTTGATCGGCTGGCACGGCGGCGTTCAACCGCCTGCCCGGCGGGGAAGGCCGACGCGAACGTGCGCAGCAGTGCGAGCGCCTCCCCGACCGACTGTCCGTCGACGAGGTCGTCGATGGTGCGGTAGAGCCGTTCTTCGATGTGTGCGATGCGACGGACCAGCTGCGTGCCCTCAGCGGTAAGAGAGAGCGTCACGTACCGGCGATCTGCTGGATCCGTCTCGCGGTGGATTAGGCCTTGGGTCACGAGTCGGTCCACGAGCCGGCTTGGGCTGCTGCCGGTTTCGCAAACCAACAGTTCACCCAGCGCGCTAAGCGCGAGGGGCTGGTGGTCGCTGAGGACGCGCAGCACCTCGGCCTGCGATGGGGTCAGGCCTAGTGGGCGCAGATCTGCGGCGAGCAGGCGGTTGCCCTCCCGCTGGATCGCCAAGATCAAGTAGCGTAGCTCCTCTGCGACCCTCACCCTTGCGCCCCATTCGTCATGACCGCGGTGTCCAGCCGGTGCTCGGCGGCCGGATCGTGTGCTGCCAGGACGGCCAGATTGGGGAATCGGCGGCGCAGCGCGTTGACGCGTGCCACGGCCTTGCGCATCTGTGCCTTGTCGCCAGCCCCGGGCACGAGCCCGTCAGCCAGTAGGTCAGCGTCGTAGGTCAGGTCGCCGACCAGCAACAGGGGCGGGTGGCCGGGCCGGCGCACCAATAGCGACATCGATCCGGGCGTGTGTCCGGGCGTGGGCACCAGCACGAGGCTGCCATCGGCGAACAGGTCGTGGCCGGTGTCGAATGGCGCCAGCTCGGAGTCTGTGATCGGCTCGGGCCGCACTCGGTGCCACCGCAGGCCAGGAAGCTCAATGTGCGAGCGGAGAAACCCCCGCAGGGCGGCCAGTGGCCGCTGCATCGACTGCCACTCCTGTTCGCTGACCACGATGTCGGCGTGGCCGAGCTCGGGCAGGCCTCCGATGTGGTCCTGGTGCAGGTGCGACAGCACCGCGGTGTGGACATCGCCGATGTCGTAGCCGATCGCGGCCAGCTGCTGGCCCAAGGTCTGGTCGGGGCCGATGTCAAAGCGGGCCAACCGGTCGTACAGGACTCCGGTGAACCCGCTCGGGAAGTAGTCCGGGTCGGTGACCGACGCCCGGTCCTGCCCGGTGTCAAAGAGCACCAGTCCGTCCCGGTGCTCGATCACGTAGGCGTTGATGGGGCGGGGATCGGTCTACCGGCGTGAGGTCGCCAGCCACAGGTAGGTCGACTTGCGAGTTGGTCCGACATGCTCGGGGCGAATCTGCACGGTGCCGGTGCTGACCACCGACACACGGTTGATCGGGTCCTGTTCGTTCATGCTGCTGATGCCTCCTGGGGTGAACAACAATTAGATTACATGACATGTGTGTCGCGTAATCTATGTGGTTGGTCACGCTTCTGAGCAGCAAACGGTTGGGACATGAAGGTCACGCGTTGAACGAGTTCAGGATGGCGGCAGCAACCACTTCCGGCTCGTCGACCTGGACGTAGTGCCGCGCACCATCGATGAGTTCGAGCTCGGCAGCCGGGAACAACCGAGCGAACCGGCGGGCCACGTGGGTGTTGAGGTACGGATCGTCAGCGCCGAACACGATTCGCACCGGCTGTTGGAAGGCGCGCAGCTGCGATGTGCGCCTGGCTCGCGAGATCAGCGTGCGCGGCAGGTCCGCATTCAGCCGCCAGAATGCGGGGCGCGCGGCACGGAATCGGGCGTAGTACTGCGGAAGCAGGTCTCGGCGCACCGCATCGTCCCGGATGAACCTCCCGACTTGCCAGAAGTACAGGCGACGGTCGAGTTCGGGGAGGCGACGCATCACGGGTCGGGCGAGATTCCGCAGAACCGGCGAGGCGTACAGGATGATCGCCTCGGGGGGGCGCAGTCTCGGCATCCAGCCGTAGTAGGTGTTGAGCAGCACGAGGGCGGCGACTCGCTCTGGATGCTCGAGCGCCCAGTCGATCGCGGGTGGGCCGGATGAGTCATGCGCTACTAGGAGGACCTCGTCCAGCCTGAGCCGAGTGATCACGTCGTCGAGGTCGTCGGTCTGGTTGGCCGCGGTGTAGGGGTAGCCGGCCGGCTTATCCGACTCCCCCAGCCGAGAAAATCGAACGTGACGACCCGGCGCCTGCCGGTGAGATAGGGCAGCGTCCGGTCGTAAAGGTGCTTATCGTCCGGGAAACCGTGCATCAGGACGATTGCGGGACCGTCGCCGGGATAGTCCCGGACGCGGATCCGGTGCGGGCCGCGGTCGGCCCAGAGCTCGGTGAACGTAATCGGATGCAGCCTCATCGTACGACCTCAGAGTGATATCACTCAGTTGCATGAAGCAAGTTATACGGACCGTAGCAGCATAACTTGCGTGATGCAACCCAGTGCTCGTAGGCTTGGGTCGATGCTGCGGCGCACCTACCCGAACCAGGCCTGCTCGATCGCTCGCACCCTCGAAGTAGTGGGCGAACGCTGGACCCTGTTGGTGCTACGGGATGCACTGTTCGGGCTGCGCCGATTCGACGAGTTCCGAGCCAGTCTCGGGATCGCCAGCAACGTGCTCGCCGCTCGGCTGGACCGGCTATGCACTGAGGGCCTGCTGGAACGGCGGACCTATCAGATCCGCCCCGAACGTCACGAGTATCTGCTCACCAACAAAGGACGCGACCTTGCGCCTGCCCTGCTAATGATCATGAAGTGGGGTGATCGGTACTATCCCAACCCGGGCGGACCGCCGCGGATTGCCATACATGGCGGAGACTGCGGAGGACGGCTCGACGACCAGCTGACCTGCGACCGATGTGGATTGTCGGTCGGATTCGCCGACGTGGAGGTACGGCCAGGCCCGGGATGAGCCCGGCCGGCCGTCGCTCGGCGACCCCGTCTGGTCTTTCCCCACGGCTTGTCCACCGAGATCGTCGTGGCGGCCCACAGGAACAGCAGATGGAATCCCGAGCCGGCAACCAGCAACCACGCCGGCCACTCCGAGGTCGATCCACCGGCGTGTGCTGCCGACGCGGCCTGCTGCAGCCACCTGCCAGTCAGCGCGACCGCGGTCACGATGACCACCAGCGCCAGAATCAGCTTGATGACAACCCACCAGTGGTGGAGCAGTCGCCACGGCGTCGCGACCGACAGGATGATCCCGGTCACCAGCGTCGCCACCGCGAAGACGGGAATCACCGCTCCGCCAATCTGACCCATGATCGCATAGCAGGCCAGGGAGAACCTCGGATCAGGGGCGGTTGCGGCGGTGATGCCCAGGGTGAGCATCGCGACGACCAGCCCCAGCCATCCGGCCGAGAACGCGATGTGCGTCGCGCGGACGAGCTTGCGGGGTCGACCCGACAGCTGCGGTGCCGTGACCGTACGCACCTGGTCCTGCGCGACGAGACCTGCCGTCATGGCGTTGCTCCAGTAGGCGCACTGGAGACACGGTGGCGGCGGACCCAGCGGTAGTGCAGCACCAGGCTGACCGCCAGCCAGAACATTGGTCCGGCCGGCCAGAACCACGGTGCGGGGTCGAGTGCCCATCGCACAATCAGGACGGTCGCGAGCACTGCGGCGAGGGCGGCATGCAGGGCGAGGCGCCGCCCCACCGCTGGTTGAAGCGGGAGGCTGAGGTCGGGTTCGCGCGGCCGCTCGGTCGGGGGCGGGGGCAGGTGATCGGTGAGCCCGGTGAGGTCCGCGCGGACCCTGGCCGCGTAGGCAGCCGCCTGGCGTTCGTCAGCCTCGGCGAGGGTGAGCATCCCGAGCTCGGCGGCCTTGCGGATGCGGGCAGCAACCTGCTCACGTTCGGCGTCGGAGACGCGCAGCGAGCCGAGGCGGCTGTCAGGATCGGTGTTAGTCATGCCGCTGATCGTGCGCGGGCGCAGCCTCGCGCGCGTCCCGCTCCGGTCGGCTGTTTGCCCACCTCCGTAGCAGGTTGTCGACCGTGGCTGCTGCGCCTCAGGGCGTAGCTGAGGGCACTCCCGCGAACCGACGTCACGGCTCGGTCACGCGGCTAGGCTCAGCTCGTGCTGGCTGTGTGGCCGGTCCGGGCCCGAGACGTCGCGGTGGCCGTGGGCATCGCAGCGTTCACCCTCGCCGGCACCCATTTCGCCGCCCTCGACCAGCCGGAGGCACGACCGCTCGACGCGCTCGGCATAGCGCTGCTGGCTGTCGGGCCGGCCGCGCTGCTCGCCCGGCGGCACTGGCCGGTCGCTGTCCTCGCCACCGCGGTCGCGGCGATGGTGCCCTACCGCGGCCTCGGATACCCACTCGGGCCGATTTACCTGGCCAGTATCGTGGCGCTGGTCTCCGCCGTCGTCCGCGGCCACCGGTGGTCTTCAATCGCGGTCGTCGCCGCCGGCGGAGTGGCTTCCGTCGGCTGGCTCGCCCTGCAGAATCCCGGCCAGCAGCTCCCGTGGGGTGGCATTGGCGCGGTCACCGCCTGGCTGACGGCGCTGATCGCCGCCGCCGAATTGTGGCGGGCCCGCAAACAGCGCCTGGCCCAAGACCGCGCCACCCGGGCCGAGATCGCCCGCCGGCAAGGCAGCGACGAACGCCTGCGCATCGCCCAAGAGTTACACGACCTGCTCGGCCACCACGTTTCTCTGATCAACATCCAGGCCGGCGTGGCCTTACACCTGATGGACGGCAACCCCGAGCAGGCCCGCACCGCACTCACCGCGATCAAGCAATCCAGCCGCGACCTGCTCCGCGAGATGCGCACCACCCTCGGCGTCCTGCGTGGTGTTGATGAACCACCACCGCATCATCCGGTGGCCGGTCTCGCCCAGCTCGACGAACTCGTCGCTCACACCCGGGCCGCCGGTCTGCCCGTCGAGGTCGAGGTACAAGGCGCCACCCGCGAGCTGCCCGCCGGGGTTGACCTGGCCGCCTACCGGATCGTCCAGGAAGCACTCACCAACGCCCGTAACACGCCGGTCCAGCCCACGTCACGGTCCGCGTCGGCTACCACGGCGACTCGGTCAGCATCAGCGTTGACGACGACGGCGTCGGGCCCACCGGCGACCTCAACGGCGGCAACGGGCTGGCCGGAATGCGCGAACGCGCCGCCGCCCTCGGCGGCACCCTGGACGCCGGACCACGCTCCGGTGGCGGATTCTCTGTCTGCGCTGTCCTACCTACCCACGGTGCGGCCCGGTGATCCGCGTCGTACTGGCCGACGACCAAAGCCTGGTCCGCGCCGGGTTCCGCGCCCTGCTCGACGCCGAACCTGACATCACCGTCGTCGGCGAAGCCGTCGACGGCGTCGACGCCGTGCGGACCACCCGCGACGCCGTCCCAGACATCGTGCTCATGGACATCCGGATGCCCGGACGCGACGGCCTTGCCGCCACCCGCGACATCGTCTCCGATCCGGCCCTGGCCGCCGTGCGGGTCATCGTGCTGACCACCTTCGCCGAGGACGCCTACATCTTCGAAGCCATCCGCTCCGGCGCTAGCGGATTCCTGGTCAAAGACACCGAGCCCGCCGAGCTCGTGCACGCCTTGCGCGTGGTGCACGGCGGTGACGCGCTGCTGTCCCCCACCGTCACCCGGCGGCTCATCGAAGAGTTCGCGGCCCGCTCGAAGCCGCCCACACCCGACGCCCAGAGCACCGCCCTGCTGCGTGCTCTGACCGACCGTGAACGCGAGGTCGTCACCCTCGTCGCCGCCGGCCTGGCCAACGACGACATCGCCGCCCGGCTCTTCGTCAGCCCTGCCACCGCCAAGACCCACGTCAGCCGCGCGATGATCAAAATCGGGGCTCGGGACCGCGCGCAGCTCGTCGTCCTGGCCTACGAAACCGGCCTCGTCCGCCCCGGCTGGGCTCACTAGTTCGTGATCAGCCCTCCTCTTCAGCGAACTCGACAGTCGAGCTGTTGCACCGCCGGCGGGCAGCGCTGCTGTCGAGTTCGGGGGACTGAGAGCGTGCACCACTACTTCCCCACCAGACAGGATCTGGTGGCAGCACTCGGCGAATTCGCCACCTGCCAGTTCTGGACAACGATGCCGGACGGTGGCGCCGCTGGCGGACCTGCCTCGCCGACGTGTTTGACACCCACGACTCGACCGTCGAGCTGGTGATCGCCACCGTCAAGGGCGTCAGCTTCACCCCCAATCGCGCGGCCGAGGTACTCGACCGACTCGGCGCACTTCTCGCACAGGAGCGGACATGACCGAACCGTTGCACGTCATCGTCGGCGGCGGCATCGCCGGCCTCTGCCTCGCCCAGGGCTGCGCGGGCCGGCGTGGGTGTCGCGGTCTACGAACGCGACCGCAGCCGCACCGACCGGCTCGAGGGTTACCGCATCCACATCAATCCGGCTGGCAGTAGGGCCCTGAAGGCCTGCCTGCCGACGCCGGTGTTCGAGTCGTTCGTCGCCACCGCCGGAGAGCCCGGAGGGATCGGCTTTCTCACCGAGCAGTTGAAGGAACTCGTGGTCATCAACGGCGAGACCACGGCCGACCCGGCGGAGAGCTCACACACCGTCGGCCGGATCACCCTACGGCACCTGCTGCTGTCCGGCCTGGATGATGTGGTGCGCTTCGGCAAGACCACCAAGGGTTCGTCCGTTGGGATTGCACTCCAGGTTTCCGAACGCGATCATGAAAGCGCCGCCGTTGAGCGCCATGCCGGCCAGAGTGGGTCGATTAGTTCGATGCCGATGGCGACGACACCGAGAGCTTCGCGTTCGGGGGGATAGATCTGGCGGATGTTGGCCAACTGCTCCTCGCGGGTGGCCAGGGGGTTGACTGAGGCGACGGACTCGTGGTCGAACATCTGGTCGAAGGAGTTGTAGCGGGCGACGCGGGTGACGCGGGTCAGCACTTCGTCGCCTTGGCAGCGGAAGCGAATCAGTGACCCTTCCTTGATCTTCTTGCGGCTGGAGTCGTTGACTCGAATCTCGGTAGTCTTGCGGCCGGTGGCGATGAGGTCGAAGTAGCGCTTGTAGATGCCCATCTCGTGGGCGCGGACAACGGCTTCGGTGGGTCGGGCGGTCATCAGTCGGCCTAGTTCCTTGACGGTGAACGAGCGGAAGAAGTGTTTCGGGTCGGTGAGCAGTTCGCCGACCAGCCAGACCAGGGCGTCGACGTAGTTGTCGACGTCGCCGGGCCAGGCGGTGGTATCGAGCGTCCAGGGCTCGACATCCGGCGGAGGGACGTTCTTGCCGTGCTCGCGCAGCAGGGACTTGGACAGCTTCGCGCCGGTCGGGGCGAGCACCTGGGGTGTGAAGATTCGGGACGGCATCCGGGCTGGTGGGGTGTCCAGCGCCCCGAGGGCGCCGTCGACGAGCTGGCAGCCGAAGGTCCAGTCGCCGCCCTTCATCATCACGTGCAGCGTGCTGGGATCGCGGCCGAACGCCCGTTCCTTGACCAGGTTCCGATAAAGCGTGGCCAGGTCAAGGTAGGGCTGGTCGTCTTCCGGGTCGATGTGCGCCTCGTAGTCGCCGTGGTCGAAGCAGACCGCGGTGAACGTGGCGCCGTCTTCGTCGAGGTGGGCGAGCTTGGTGCGGTCGGCGCGCTTTTCCGCCCAGCCGCAGTGGGGGCAGGGGATGCGGATGTGGACGATGCCGTGGGAGGGCGCCATCCACCAGCGGATGTCCTCCAGTCGTTCCAGGGTGCGCAGGAACTCCGCCCGAAACCCCGGTGTGGCTTGCTGGTTGGTGTAGGTCTCCACGGCGTAGTCGGTGTCGGTGGCCTCGGACAGGGAGTCGAAGAATGCCTGGTAGTAGCCCTCGATCAGCTCGCTAATCTTGTCCTTGCCGAGGGCGTGGTAGTAGGTCTGCTGGTAGGCGTGGTGTGTTTCCGGGTCCAGCACGACGTCGTAGGGCGCGTTGTCGAGCGCCCCGAACCGCACGCGGGTGTCGATGGAGAACTCCCGGCTGGCGATCTTGGCCAGCAGGAACGCCGCAGTCTGGACCAGGTTGGTGCCCAGGTGCGGGGCGCCGTTGATCTGGGTGCCGACCACGAACTCGATCCGGGAGGGCCGGGTGGCCAGGACGCGGGGGCGCAGGATGTCGATCGAGCGCAGCAGCGCGTTGGCCAGCACGCTGTTCGGCGACAGCAGCAGCGATGGCTTGGCGGTGCGGTGGGGTGCGGCCACTGCGGTCACGCTCCTCGGCTGGGTTTGGGCAGGCGCAGGTTGGAGCAGATGAAGTCCAGGCGGGCAGTGGCGGAGTCCGCCGGGACGAACACCGGTTCGTAGCCGGCGTCGTAGTAGCCCTGCACGATCAGCTCGTGCACCCGTCGGATCTCGCGGTCCTTGGCCCAGACAATGTCGTCGGGGTCCTCGAACGTGTCCAGCGGATCGAGCACGAAGATCGCGTCATAGCGATAGAGCCGGGTAGCCTCCTCCAGTAGGGGAGCCGGCCGGAGCCCGAAGAACGCCTCCCAGCCGAACCCATCGGGGATGCCGCGGTTGTAGAACCTGATCCCGTGCTTGTGGGCGGTGTATTCGGCGATGAACGCCTCCAGTACTTCCAGGGAGTACTCGCGCCGGTCCTCACGCCGCAGGTGCCGGCCCAGCCGTTCGCGGTGCTTGCGATAGATCTCTCGCCCCGGCTCCTCGACCATGCAGGGAATCCCGGCGGCGTGGATCGCCGTGATCAGATCGTCCTTGCCCGATGAGGGGCCGCCGGTGATGACATAGCGGCGCGGGTCGCCGGCCGCTGCGGCCTCCAGGGCGGCGGTGAGGGCGGGGTTGTTGGTTGTGCTAATCACGAGGGTGATCCGTTCTCCTGCTCGGTGATGCTGTTGGTGGATGCGGGGCGGGTGAGGAACCCGTTGACCCAGGTGTTGCCCAGCCCGGTCGCGCTGTGCAGGGCGGCGGTGAACTGCTCGCGGCTGGCGCCGCCGGCGGCGGCCTCGGTCAGCCGGGACGCCTGCGCCAACGTCAGGGTCGGGGTCCAGCCGGCCAGGGCGACCAGTTCGTCGGGCGAGGTGTCCGACTCCGGGGCGAACGCGGTGCAGTAGCTGATCGCCTCGGCGCGGGCGGCAGCCCACCGCCAAGCCGCGGTCACCGCGGTGGTGATGATGTCCACCCTGTCGGCGTCCAGGCTGATCAGCCGCTCGACGGCCAGCAGTTCGGCGCGGGCAGCGTAGATCGCCGACCACAACCGGGTCAGCTGCTCCTCGTGCTCGGCGACCTCCCAGGCGAACGGGTCCGCCGGGACCGGCTGCCGGCTGGTGACCGGAGCCAGCCGCGGGGCGATCAGCGCCGAGCGGGTGAATCGGTCGGCGTCGGCCAGCAGCTCCCACGCGATCTTCTCGATCAGCTTGGGCTCGACCCGCTTGCGGAAGTGATGGACCTCGTGCCCGGCCGCCGTGGCGGCCAGCTCCCGGCGGACTGTGAGATTTTGCCCCGGCTCGGCCGGCGGCAACCCGAACAACGCCCGCGCCGCCAGCGCGTAACGGGCGTCATCGAACCGGGCCAGCAGCCCGCGCAGCGTGCCGTCCAAGGCCGCCGTCCGGCTGGCCTCATCCGTTGGGTTGGCCGCTCGCGCGACGATCCCCCGCAGGTCCAGCAGTACCGCGTCTGCGCTAGCCGGGGTCACCGGCAACCCGCGTTTGAGTAGCCGCTGAAGCCCTGCCACCACCTCGTTCTCGACTGGGCTTTTTCTGGGCATGGGTTGAGCGAAGCACAATGCCCATAAAAAGCCCAGCCTTGATTCACGGCTGTCCGGTCACCGTTCGAGTAGTTGTGCTTCGAGCTGGGCGATGCGCCGGTCAGCGAACCGTCCGTTGTCGCGGGCGGCCTTGAGTCGTTCTTCGAGGGCACGGTTGTCCTGAATGAGTTCGCGGACGGGCTGTTTGAGCGTGGTGTTCTCGGTGGTGATCCGCTGAATGGACTCCTGGGACCACTCCTGTTCCAAGTCGCGGAGTTGTCCCATGAGGATGGCGATGCGGGATCGTTGGGTCTGTATCCCCTGGTGGGCGGCGTTGAGAGCGTCCTCGGCGTTGAGGGCGCGCTCGCGCCAGGACGCCTCGTGCTGTTCGTCGTGCACGGCCTGTTGGGTGGCGCGGCGGCCGGTTGCGTGGTCCATGGCCGCGGTGGCAGCGCGCGGACTTCGGAGTTTCCGTAGAGGAAGGTGCGCGAGACGCCGGCCCGGCGGGCGACGGCCGCGAAGCTGAGTGGTGCCTTCTGGCGGCGTAGCACGGTGATGGCGTCCTGTGCGACTGGGAGATGCCGAGAGCCGGCCGGCCAGCACCGGTCCGGACAGGCCAGCGGCCTTGCGCAGCCGGCGGAGCAGCCGACCCAGCCTGCGCTGCCGGGCCCTGTCCCCGCAGATGTCGAACAGCGAGGCTGCCCGCTCGAATTCGAGGTTGGCCTGCTCGTCTTGCCCCGCCGCGCCGAGGGCGCGGCCCGCAACAACGCGGGCGCGG
>JALZHU010000432.1 GCA_030860695.1 Actinomycetota bacterium | reverse complement strand
GGAAGAAGAACCTCAACACCATCGTGATCACCACACAGCCGATCATGATCACGCTGATGTGATCAAGAAGTCCGCAACGACACACACCACGGGGCCAACTCGATCACGGAAAGTGGGCCAGATCCAGATCCAGCTTGACTTGTTCGAAGGAGCGTTCGATCAGAAACGGCGCGTACGTGTGGATGATCGGCCGCAGGCCGGTCAGCGCCAGCCCGCCGCCCACACTGACCATCAGCGACTCGCGGATTCCCACGTTGAGCACCCGGTCGGGGTGCCGTTGGGCCTGCTCGGTGAACAGGTATGCCGAGATGTCGGCCAAGACCAGTGCAGTGCTGGGTTCCGTGTCCAGCAGTTCGGTGACGGTGTCGACGAACCTGCTCCGCATGGTGATCTCATCAGTGAGCACGGGCGCGGTCATCGTGGTCACTCCTCCTTGGGTTCCACCACGGCCACCACGACGTGCGGGCGGCCCAGCAGGGACTCGTTCAGGGGCGTGGTCAGGGGCGGCGTGATCAGGGGCGGCGTGGTCAGGGGCGTGGTCAGGGCGGCTTCCAACGCGGCATGGTCACGGCCGTCTACAGTGGCCGTGGACCAGCCGTTCACGCTGAACCGGGCGGCAATCCCACCGGGCCAGCCGTGAGTGGCGGACTGATTGTCGACCACAACCGCGGTCAGGCCGTTCAGCCCAGTGGCACCGGCGTAGGCGATCGCTTCGTGGTTGGTGCCCTCGTCAAGCTCCGCGTCGCCGACCAGCACATAGGTCCGTCCGCGGTAGTCCTGGGCGCGCTGGCCGAGCGCGACGCCGACCGCGATGGGCAGCCCATGCCCGAGCGATCCGCTGGAGATCTCGACCCCCGGTACCAGCACCCGATCCGGGTGGTGGCCCAGCGGCGAGTCGAACTGGCCGAAGGTGTCCAGCCACTCCACTGGGATGAATCCCTTGGCGGCCAGCACGGCGTAGTACGCCATCGGACCGTGTCCCTTGGACAGCAGGAACCGGTCCCGGTCAGGATCATCCATAGTGGACGGTGTGACGCGCAGTACCCGGTCGTAGAGGACCCAGAGCACGTCCAGGGTGGAGGTGGCGCTCGGGGCGTGCTTCTCGTCGCCGGTCATCCGGGTCATCAGCGTTGGAAGGTCTTCATACCGGTACCGATCGGCGACTCCGGCCCGGTCGGGTTCGGTCATCATGGGCATGAGACCAGCGTGTAACCTGAACTATGCTTTAGGCCAAGGAAGCAGGCTGGGAACCGTTGTGATCTGCATCTCGATGAGACTGAGCATTGCTGCATATGACGAGAACGGCCGAGTCCACCTGCTCCCGAGAACATCGCCACGGTGATCGACCGCGCCCGGCGGGCCCGGGAGGGCGGCCAGTACTCTGGACTCACCTCCTCGCCAAGGTTCACGCCCGGGGGTAGCTCGCGGGCGTCGCTCACCAACCGTTTCCCACCGGCAGCGGCCATCGTTGCTTGACTGTGAGCGGCAACGAGCGAAGGCACGTCGCGAGCGATACACCCGAGTACACGCCGACGGTAGTTGAGCGATCGGGTCCAGCGATCCGGGCAGCTTTGCTTGCGCATGCGCCCGAGAGGTGCAGGCAGTTTGAGGCAGAGTTTCGCTCCGCACTCGCACTGGCCGCACATAACCTTGACCTGTCAGGGCCGCAGGCGGTGCTGGCACACTGGCAGGCAGTGGCCATGATGGCAGCGAACCCGCTCACCGACGAAGAACGCGAGCAGATCGAGCGCGCGAAGGCCGGTGACTGCAGTGGGCTGCTCAGCTGGCACCAGGACGAAAACGGGAGCTGGGTTCGGCTGTAGATGCCGCGCTACACACTAAAGTCGGTCACGGAGGCTGACAGACAGTACGCCAACCTTCCCGAGGCCACGCGACGACTGGCCGACCGGCGTATCCAAGAGTTACTGGAAAACCCCACCGGAAATCCAGACAAGCAATACGACCCGCAATTTGATCAATGGTCGGTCCCAATTGGCGGTGATAAGGGATGGATCGTCTATGGCATCGTGGAGAACACTCGGCTGGTGATCCTGCTTCGGTTCCTTCCCGGACTCGACTAAGCAACAGGGAATTAGTAATCCTACTCGCAGATCAAATGGGCCCTAGCGGGTATCCGCTCTGGCGGTATGAATCGGCCCATGCGGACTGGTCGCGTCGCTTCTGCTGATGGCTCGCTGCTGGTCGTGCCGGATCTCCGACAACGTACGGCTCAAGGTCGTCCTCCAGCCCATTAATGCAGCTGATGGCATCTGGTGTCTGCACACGGTCTTGAGGTTCGCGCGCGGTCTTCCGGTGACGATCAACGCTGGAATAAGCGCTGCCGACTGCGAGGTCCAGCAGAGCCCGATTCGGGTTCAGCCCATCCGGCAGGAGCGGCGCGTGGAGCAAGTCGGCAGGTGAGCGCCTCGTGGAGGCGCACGTACTGCTGGCCGACTTCGCGCAAAGCGACAGCTCCGGCAAGGTGAACGCTCTCGAGCTTGGCTGGAGCGTCACAGGCACCCCAACCCCCACCACGCGGTCGTCATCATCCTCCGCGTTGGGTGAGATGAGGCGAACGTCATTCATCACCTGGCGCTGCGTCTACTCAGGGCCGATGGCCTGGGTCTGGCCTACCTCATGACACCGGGCCGCTATGAGTGGCGACTACAGATCGACGGCCAGGAACGGGGGGATTGGCGGGCGGCCTTCACTGTTCTGCAGGTGCGGCCCAATCGGACCAGCAGCGGTCTCGGCACCCTGACACCGCTCGCGTCGTGAGCGCTCACTCGACCCCCCAATGCGACGACGGTGGAAGTCATAACCGACACCAGCACCGCTCCGACCAAGCTGCTCATGTTGCCCATAATGACCACCGACCGCTCTGGCTGGAGCGCAGGGGCACGCTGTTTAAGAGCATTACCGTGGGATTATCGAGCCACTGGCCACGGGGTCGATACCGCATTTGAGCCGCGGCGATCCCCCTTATCGCTTGTCAACGTCTCGCGCCGTTTGGCGACGTCTTGTGCTCCCAGTGTGCCCCAGGCGGAGATCAACCAGCCGGTCGGCCAGGCGCGGCTCACAAAATCTGGAATCGGGTTCCCGTTCCCGGCCCGGGGCTCGAGACGCGCACCGTCGCCGTTAGCCTGGACTCACCTCCTCACCGAGGTGTCCGCCCCGGGGTCGCTCCCCGGGGCATCGGTGAGGGGGCTCGGTGAGGAGAGGGTCCGTTGTGGAC
>JALZHU010000167.1 GCA_030860695.1 Actinomycetota bacterium | reverse complement strand
GCCTCATCGCGGTATTCTGGACTGTATTTCCTGCGCCGTTCGGGCATTGATCCCCCTCCATTCCGGGGCGGACCTTATTAGGTCCGGTGTCCGGAATATGGGAGGCGCGCCCCCGGCTGGTGATGGCCGGGTGTCTGGATCGGCTCGGGTTTGTTCCGGGGTTGCGGTTATGGTGGGGATCTGGTGGGAGTCTTGGCATCCGGTTGGATGGTCTTGGGGGGATCTTCGTCGGGACTGGTGGGGGTGTCGCCGGGATCGGGTAGCCAGGGCAGGAATCGTTGAAGGGCTTGGCCTTGGGGTGGTTTGCCTGCCGCGGTGGCGCATGCCTGGAGGTATTCGGTCAGGTAGGCCAGCGGCTCGCGGTGGTTGCGGTCGGCGGTGGCGGTGATGGTCCAGACCCGGGCGGCCAGGTGCGCGGCCCAGTTGGCGTGGCTGCCGTAGTAGTTCTTCCGGCCGACCACTGGGGTGCGCAGGGCCCGTTCGGCGGGATTGTTGTCCAGGGCGATATCGGGGAAGTCACGGTGGCGTGTGAGGCCCTCCCACTCCCGGTCGAGGGTGGCCAGGACCTTTTTGGCAGCCGGGTGCAGGCTGTGGATGGCGGCCTGTTCCCGACGGCGGGTATCCATGGTGTTCAAGGCCTGGTCGAACGCCTGTCGTGCCTGGGTGTGCCCGGCACTGCCGACCTCGGCTGTGGCCATGGCCCGGTGGGCGAGGTAGAGGTCCGCGATTCGCGCCACCCACTGATCCCGCCAGATCTGCAGCTGCACGTGCGCGTCTCCGGCCCGGATGAAGTATCTGCGGATGTGAGCCCAGCACCACAGGGGGTCGACCCCTTGCACCCGGGCCAGACACTGGTAGGCGGTGTAGAAGTCCGTCGAGAGCACCAGCTGCCGCCCCTGCGGCAGTGTCTGGTCGGTGCGGTCGATCCCGAAGTGCCGTTGCAGTACCGCTGTTGAGCGGTGGGGTCCATCGTGAAGACCACCGTGTCCTGGGCCAAAAACACCCACAGCCACCACCGGTACCCGTCTTTGCCCTCGGTCTGCTCGAACACCCGCCAGCTGGTCTCGTCGGCGTGCACGTGCACCGCTTGGGCGTTGCGCTCCACGATCGCCGACTCCAGTGGTACCAGCAGCTCAGCCGTCAATTTCAGCGCTCCACACACCGTGCCCTCGGGCACCTGGAAGCCCTCGGCGGCCAAGGCCCGCACGATCCGATGCACCGGCAACCCCAGCACATACTTCTCATACAGCAGCCTGGCCAAAAACGACGGTGTGAACCGCCCCTTGGGAATCGGGTTCGGCGCCGGCGGCGCGATCACCGTGCGGTGGCCGGGGCAGTCACACCGACGCCGATACCGCAACCGCCGGTGCACCACCCGAGTGATCGTCACCTGCCAGTCGACCTGCTCACTGGTCTCCGAACCCAAGAATTCGAACTCCAGCCCGCAGCAGGCGCACACCCGCTGCTCGGCGGGCACATCATGGATCTCCTCCCGGGTATCCAGATGCGAGTAGTCCCGCCGGCCATGCCCCTTATTTCCCGGCCGCTGCCCCCGCTTGCGCTCCGGCTCATCACGATCACGCCGACCCCGGGCATCCCGGCGGTCAGGCCCTCCGGCTTGCCCACCCTGATCCGGGATGGGGTTCGTCTTTTCCGACGAACGGCCAAACAGCATCCAACTCAACACGGCGACCTGCTCTGACAGCTCTGCGACCCGGACGTCGAGATCCGCGACCTGACCCTCGGCCTGCTCAGCCCGCGCACGCCAATACGCCACATCAGCGGCATCATCGATCACAGGCGCCGAAAGCACGTCCCACAGGACACACCAACACCATCAACCACACCACAAGCCACGCCCGGCGTGTCGCGAACAACCGCAACCCGCCACCCCGCCCCACACGCCCACACTCACACGACAGGACGGAACCAGCCACCCCACGGGATCACCGAATACTTACCATTGGTTCAAACGCACTCGACATGATCGAGCAGGCCTCCGGTGTTTTACGGGAAAGACCTCATTCATCTAAATTTGGGTGCGCCGCCGCAGGTGTTCCGTCATGCTTTGCCACGCCGACCGGTGCGTAGGCCGGTGGCATTTGTGAGGGAGACCCATCAGCCATGACGGTCGAGCACCGGGTGGTTTCAGGCGTCTACCAGCCAGGGATGGACGAGCGGAGACGCTGGCTGGCGCTGCTGGTGCTGTGTCTGGGTGATCTGATGATTGTGCTGGACACCACGATCGTGAACGTCGCGTTGCCCTCAATCCGCGCGGAGCTCGGTTTTTCCGAGACCTCGCTAGCCTGGGTGCTCAATGTCTACCTACTGACCTTTGGTGGGTTTCTACTCTTGGCTGGTCGGATGGGTGACTTTTTCGGCCACCGTCGGGTGTTCTTGGCCGGCTTGACCGTGTTCACATTGGCCTCGCTGGCTTGTGGTCTGGCCAACTCACCGGAGTTGCTGGTCGGGGCGCGGGGGGTGCAGGGCCTTGGCGGTGCGGTTGTTTCGGCGGTTGCGCTATCGCTGATCATGACCATGTTTACTGAGCCGGTGGAACGAGCCAAGGCGATGGGTGTCATCGGATTTGTCATCGCCGGAGGAGGCAGTATCGGAGTTCTTCTTGGCGGTGTCTTAACTAATGTTCTCAACTGGCACTGGATCTTCCTGGTCAATATTCCGATCGGTGCCGCGGTCATCATGTTTTGTCGGGTGCTGATTCCCGCGAGCGCCAGGCAAGTGGGCGCTGGGCGGCTGGATGTGGCCGGCTCTGTCACCGTGACCACGGCCCTCATGATTGCCGTCTATGCGATCATGAACGGTAACCACGCTGGTTGGACGTCCGGCTGGACGATCGGTCTGCTTGTCCTCGCCGCTGCATTGCTCACCGTGTTCTTCCGCATTGAGGCCCGTACGGCATCGCCGCTCATTCCGCTTGCGCTGTTTCGCCTGCGCAGCATCGCCACCGCGAATGTGATCACTGTGCTATGGTCCCCCGCGCTGTTCGCGGGTTTCTTCCTCTCCGCCCTGTACCTGCAGCTCGTGCTCGGCTACCGGCCACTTGAGGTGGGGCTCGCGTTCCTACCTGCGAACCTGATCATGGGCATTTTCTCACTCGGCCTGTCCAAGAAACTCGTGCTGCGCTACGGCTACAGGGCGCCGTTGGCAATGGGGATGCTGCTCGTGGCTGCCGGTCTGGGCGCCTTCGCGCGTGCCCCGGTCGGGGGGAACTTCACCGTCGACGTGCTCCCCGCCATGATCCTGGTCGGCCTCGGTATGGGGATGTCGTTTAACCCTCTACTTCTCGCGGCCATGAGCGAGGTTCAGCCCAGCGAAGCCGGTCTCGCTTCTGGGCTAGTGAATACCTCCTTCATGATGGGCGGGGCACTGGGGCTGGCCGTCCTCGCCAGCGTGGCCAATGCGCGCACTAGCGGACTGACAGCCGCAGGCCTCGACCTGCCTGCCGCCCTCACCGGCGGCTACCACGCTGCCTTCCTCGCCGCAGCCGTGTTCGCCGCCATGGCCGCAGCCGTGGGCACCGTGCTGCTTCGGCCCGCCGACACCTGAAAGTGCGTGCTGGGGACAGACTGCACTTAACTTCGGGTGTTTCACTGCGGCTGTCATAAGCACGTCTCGGTAGAAATTGATGTCTGGTCTATCACGCTGGTCTGTCTGCTCGGGTCGTTGGGGGTCAACTCCTGCGGGCGGTGTTGCGTTGACTGAGGGCGATCAGAGTTGATCGTGGATTGGTGTCCAGGATCAGATGGCGCGGGCGAGTTCGCGAAGGCCGCCTGGAGGCGATGCCGTGGGCCGAGATTCAGGTTGTTCGGTCGGACGGGCCGAGGAGATCACTCAGGGCTGGTTGAGGTGGGATAGTCGGTCCCGTCTTGGGTGGTTCAGGCGGCTCTGGCCAGCCTGGTGAGTTCGTTTCAGGTGCTGAAGCGCGCGGCCATCTCGCGGCGGTAGGCATCGGCGCAGAGCCGGTGACGGGGTGGCCGAAAGTGCGGCGATAGCGCACTGTTGACAGTGCCCACCGCCGCCACCTCGAGCACGTGCTCCACCGAGTACGTGGCTCATTTCACCCACCATCGCCCCACCGCGCACTGCACCAAGCAGCACCACTCAGGCCACTCCGCCAGGCGCTGATGCATTAGGCCATCAGCCCACCCGACCTAGCCCCGCTGCTGCCTCAGAAGCCACGCAGCAGGCCTTCGGATGTCCGGTTGTTACGGTTCTTCAAGGTACCTGAGGGGCCTGGCTCCCTACGTTGGTGCATGGCGACGACGCCCTCGCCTTAATGCAACAGTACCGATATGGTGGGTCTTGCTGTCCTTGTTGATCGTGCCGTTGCGGCGAAGCGGGTTGCATGAATGGTCAGCAAACCAGTAATTAGATCAGCATGGTCCTAGATGAGCAACGCATGCGTTTGGGTAGCACCGCTTGAAGGGGTTCAAGACCCATCGATGCGGTTATGCCAGTGGAATGGCGCCTCGTGCTGGCTCAATGAAGCCATTGATCAACACCAGTAGTTGGCGTGCATGGTGTCCTGCAGTTGATGTCCGGAATAGCGACTCATCAAGCAGGTCGTGAGTGTGACGTTCCTCCGCGCTACCGTGTTGTCCGCCGGGGACTCGAACTCTGAATCCGCTGATTCTCGGACTGTTTCGATTGGCTGCGGACAGATATGATAACTTGGGTTACTGCTATTACGCACTTTGGTCCGGATGCGTGCCATGTCGATGAGGCGTGGCACCGCTCTGCCGAGCACTTCACTCCCATCGGCGAGAACTCGCCGGGACAGCCGACGGTGACCAAGTATACTCGGCTCGCCGTCCACATGCCGTCAGCATCGGCCTCGACATGCCATCGTGTCGATCATGACTGCCACGATTCCTGTATGTGATATCAGATCACGTTGGTAGCTCACCCATCCAGCCATGCCGCACATACGTAGTAGTCCTCTCATTGAGTCGTGTGGGTGGTGACGAGGGCACGCAAGGCGTTCTTGTCGATTTTTCCGATCTTCGTGTGTGGTAGCTCGTCGAGTATGACGAGGCGTTCGGGTAATTTGTAGCGGGCGACTTCCATGTTCGTCAGTGTCTCACGAATGGATTCCAGTGTGATCGAGTATCCCGGTTTAGGCACGATGACAGCGCATACGCGCTCTCCGAGTGCGGAGTCGGGGACGGCGACGGCGGCGACGCGGGCCACGCCGGGGAACCGGTAGATGAGGTTTTCGATTTCCTCCGCTGAAATCTTTTCTCCACCTCTGTTGATCATGTCCTTGTCGCGGCCCTCTACGACGAGATTGCCAGTGGGGTGCAGCCGCACGATGTCGCCCGTGCGGTACCAGCCGTCTGGGGTGAACGCGCGGGCATTGTGTTCGGCGGCCCGGAAATACCCCCGCGGGGTGTACGGGCCACGGGTGAGCAGGGCGCCCATTTCACCTGGCTGCACGGGAGTGTCGGTGGCGTCCACGATAAGGATCTCGTCGTCTGGGCACAGTGGACGGCCCTGCGTCTCAAGCTTGATTTCGCTGTCATCGTCGAGTCGGGTGTAGTTGAGGAGTCCCTCAGCCATACCAAAAACTTGCTGCAGCGTCGCGCCGAGTACCGGCTCAACGCGGCGTGCCACTTCCGGCGCCAGCCGGGCGCCGCCCACCTGGAACAGCCTTAATGCGGGCGGCGCTGGGTGTCGCCCACTGGCAATCGCGTCGATCCACCGCTGTGCGATCGTGGGAACGGCGGCGGTGGCTGTGACGCCTTCGGCGGCCATAAGCGGGAGCACCCAGTCCGCATCGGGACTGCGGGTGAGCAGAACCCGACCGCCCACCGTGAGTGTGCCGAGGATGCCGGGGCAGGCCAGCGGGAAGTTGTGTGCTGCGGGCAACACCGCCAGGTAGACTGTCTCGGGCCCGAAACCGCAGATTTCGGCGCTGCGCCGGGCGTTGTACTCGTAGTCATCATGGGTGCGGGCGATCAGCTTGGGCAGGTTTGTCGTGCCACCGGAGAGCAGGAGCACCGCGACGTCCGAGCTTGGCACCCCGAGGGCGTCCAGCCGTTGACGTGCGGCGGCGGAATCTATGGCAGCGTGGGCTAGCTGCCGCAGGTCCAGCTCATCGTCGGCCGTCGCGTCACCGGTTACCAGCAGCAGGCGCGCGCTCGGGATCGTGTTGAGGATTTCACGTCCCAGCGTCCGGTGTTCAAATTCGCCGATGCGGTCTGGCACCGCGATTGCCGCCACCTCGGCGCGACGTGCCAGGTAACGAAGTTCGTGGCCACGGTGGGCGGGCAGCGCCATCACAGGTGCGATGCCGACGCGCAGGCAGGCCAGCGTGAGCACGACGAACTCCCAGCTGTTGGGCAGCTGGACGAGCATCGTGTCACCCGGCGCCAACCCGGCGTCGAGTAACCGGACGGCGCAGACGTCGGCCATCTTGACCAACTGCCGGTAGCTCAGCCGGGTCGTCCCGTCGATCACGGCTTCCCAGTCGCCGTATGCGTCGGACCACTCGTGCAGGTAGTCACCGAGTGGTCGGCCGCGCCAGTAACCGGCGTCGCGGTAACGCTGGGCTACCTCGTCGGGCCAGGGTACGAAGCCTTCACGCATGGTCGAAACCTCATGTACTCAGGTCACGGTCGCCACTAGATCGGCACGGCCGGACAGGATCAAGGTGGTAGCTGCGTCGTCGTCGTAGGCACCGGCGATCACGACCGGGACAGAGTGGACCAACCGGGCTTCCTCCGCCACGAGCACCCGGGTCAGTGCTGTGCCACCACACACGCCGATGAGCGGAACGGCTTCGCCCACAGCCTGGCGGATCTGGGTCGAAGCCCGGTGCAAGCCAGTTTCGGTGGGCGGAGCTTCGATCCACACGCCGCTGCCTGGCCGTCGGCCGTCGAACGGTGACATCGGCAGCCAGGCGCCGTGGGCCGTCAGCGCGCCGCTGGAATCGACACTGACCCGGCGGGCTGGTAGGCGGAAATCCCTCGCCCGCCACTGGGCGGCAAGCGGTTCCGCGTCGTGGTGTTCGTGCCACCACTTGTCGACCCGCTCGACATAGGCGTGGTCACGCGAGCGCAGCTTGTCCCGCGTAACACTGCGGGTAAGAAAATGAAAGCCGAACTGGATGGGTTCGAAAGCTCGGGTGTAGATCCGAAAACGTTCCCACCAGGACAAGCTTGGCTGCGCCAAGTCCTGGATTTTCTCCACACTCGAGCGGCGGCGCTGCTCGTAGAGCTCAAGGGCAGCGGGCATATCGTAGGAGGATTCGGCAAGCGCCCTGACCAGCCCGACGGCATCCTCCATAGCCATCTTGGTGCCGGAGCCAACGGAGAAGTGCGCGGTGTGTGCGGCATCACCAAGCAGCACCCAGTTCCCCCGCCGCCAGGAACGCATACGGATGGTAGAAAAGCTACCCCACCGTGAGTTGTTACCAATCAACGGGTGCCCATCAATTTCCGGGCCGAACAGATTATCCAGGTACGACTTGCTCTTTTCGTCACTCGGACCCGCAGGCATGTCCGTGCAGAAAACGTCCAACTCGGCGTTTGCCCAAGTTCGGGCATCAGTTTCCACGATAAAAGTGCTCATAGAATCGCTGATGGGATACGCATGTGCGGCGAAGGCGCCATGCCGGCTTTCACAGTGCACAAACGACAGACCCTCGAATGGGTAGGTAGTGCCGAACCAGATGAACTTCGCGCTCGACGTCTCCACCGACGGGCCGTAATCGGCCACGAATCGCTGCCGGAAACGACTGTTGGCCCCGTCGCAGACGACGACGAGATCAAAGTCCGCGAGCTCGCCAACGTCGCAGACCTCGTGCTCGAACCGCAGGTCGACACCCGCGGACTCGGCGCGGTCATGCAGCAACCCCAGCAGTGTCCGCCGAACTACGGCAGACATACCCATGCCACCAACTCGTTCTCGTACGCCGTGTACACGTACTTCAATTTTGTCCCAATGCTTACTCAACTCACTCAGCGCACTACCGAGGATCGGATCGGCCGCATCAATCGTGCCAAGGGTGGCGTCAGAGAAGACGACCCCGAAGCCGAACGTGTCGTTCGGCCGGTTGCGCTCGAACACCACCACTTCGGCATCGGGACGGTTTCGCCTGAGCAGAGACGCGAAAAACAGCCCACCCGGCCCGCCTCCGACGCACGCAATTCGCATGGTGTGCCTGCCCTCTCAAACGATAGATTTCGCTCGGCCGGAGTAGCCGGTCTCGTGAAAGCGACGAAAGTGCTGTACTAAAACTTTCCATCCGGAATCTGGAACATTGACCGCTTGCGTGCCCGCGTCGGTCACGTCGTTGGACAAACCTATTTCATTGGTTACTAAGACCAGATGACGCAGCCTTCGGCGACCTTGCGCAGCATGGCCCTCAGGAGAGTGTTGTGAGTGCGGCACTAGACGCCCGCTCGCTGTCTGACCGGCTGGATGTGCACGGCCGCGACCAATGTGGTCGCCCCATTGCCCATCACCGGCCGATGCAGCACCAGTAGGATCTCGTTGAGTCTCGCGCCCAGGCCGTCGAGTTTGGGGACCGGAAGTCGAGAATTCTACTTCGCGCACATCTTCGTAGCCCCGGTGGGGAAAGGTGTTCTCACGGTCGTACGCCGACGCGCGGGCAGCGAACCCGTCTGTGACAGCTGCGGCCAGGCCGACGAACTTCCGCGGTTCAGCACTCAGACAGCAGTTCACGAGCCTATTCCTTTACGACTGACGGATTCTGGAGCCGCATCGAACGTCATAGAGCATGAGGCTCCGCCACGGACTAAGCGGCGGCCGAGCGCTCCCGTCACGCGTTCCAGATCACCCATCAGTGCCTTGAACTCTTCGGGCTGTAGCGCTTGGCCGCCGTCGCACAGGGCTGAGCCGGGATCGGCGTGCACATCGATGATCACGCCGTCCGCGCCGGCCGCGGCCGCTGCCAGCGTCATCGGTGTGACCAACGCCGGATCGCCCGTTGAGTGGCTGGGATCCACAATCACCGGCAGATGGCTGAGCCGCTTGACCACCGGTATGATGCTGAGATCGAGAGTAAACCTAGTTTCCCTGCCGAACGCGCGGATGCCGCGCTCGCACAGCACGACGTCGGGGTTGCCCTCGCTCATGATGTATTCGGCGGCGCCGAGCCACTCTTCGATGGTTGCCGACATGCCTCGTTTGAGTAGCGTCGGTAGGCAGGACCGGCCGGCCTCCTTTAGTAGCGCGAAGTTCTGCATGTTGCGGGTGCCGATTTGGAGCATGTCCGCCCATTGGGCGACTAGCTCCACCTCGGCCGGCTGTGTCGCCTCGGTAACCACGCCAAGACCGCTGACGGCACGCTGCTCGGCGAGCATCTGCAGCCCTTTTGTTCCGAGGCCCTGGAATGCATACGGTGACGTTCTTGGTTTGTACGCGCCACCGCGCAGCAGCGAAGCACCTGCGGTAACCACCGCACGCGCCGATATGTCCAATTGCTCCTCGGTCTCCACAGCACATGGCCCCGCCACGACGGTAAAGTCGGGACCACCAATAGGAATATCGCGGACGCGGACCACGGAACCCGCCGGATAGAGCGCTCGGGCGGCCAGATGGAACGGCCCAGTCGTGCTGATCACTCGGTGGACCTCCGGACGCTGTTCGAGATCCTTTTGCGAGCCAAATACTTTCGGGCAGACAAACATCCGTCGTCCCTTGATGCGGACGGGATGCACCGAACTGTGCTGTTTGACGAGTGCCTCCCGGAACAGTTCTGTTTGCCGGTCGGTGGCTGTGGAGGACATCTCGACGATCACGTCGGTCTCCTTAAAAATCGGGTGTGCGCGGGTGAGCGCTGGCCGAGCGAACCAAGTGGCGCGCGACGCTAGACAACTTCTCGCAGGTCTCGGTGAGTTCACGTTCCGGCCGGGACTGCTCAACGATCCCCGCACCTGCGCGGAGCCAGGTGTGGCCGTCCTGCTGAAAGACGGTGCGCAGCACGAGGGCGGCGTCCATGGAGCCGTCGGAGTCGTAGGCCAGCACGGCGCCGCTGTAGAGGCCACGCTCGGTTTTTTCCAGCTCGCGGATTACCGAGTAGGCCGGCTGCTTGGGTACACCGGAGGCGGTGACTGCGGGGAATAGGGCGGCGAAGGCATCCCATGCGCCTTGTGCGTCGTTGAGCCTGCCCCGCACGGAAGACGCCAGGTGCTGCACCGTGCCGCGTTCGCGGACGGCCATGAATTCTGTTACCTCGACGGAGGAATCCCCGCAGAGGTTGGTCAGTTCGTCGTATGCGACTTTTACCGAGATCGCGTGTTCGAAGATCTCTTTGGAGTCACGGAGCAGTTCGTTACGCAGTGCGTCATCGGTCTCCGGGGTGCCGGTGCGTGCCCGAGTACCGGCCAGCGGCTGTGTCCTCACGATACCGTCGTTGGTCACCTCGACCACGGTCTCCGGACTGAAGCCCGCCGCGCCGCGGCCGTTAAGCGAAAGCAGGAACGAACGGGCCGGCGAGTTAGCACGGCGGCCCACCGCGTAGGTGCCGACGAGGTCGATAGGGTGCTCCACCGGAACGGTGCGCGAGAGGATGACCTTCTGCAGCCGCCCGTCGCTGATTTCGCCGATGGCCTTGCCGACCGCTTCGACATAGTGCTCGGCGTTGGGCTTTTCCACCTTGACCGGCTCGGCGCGATATTCGGTGGCCGAGGGTGACTCCAGTTCGGCCTGCAGACCGTCCAGGTCCGCCGGGTCCAGCGCGCGGATCAGCGTGCCGGAGGCGCGGAAGCGGATCTCAGTCTCCGGGACGAACAGGTGCAGGAACACGCCGTCGCCGACGAGGTCCATGAGGCCGTCCTTCGCGGCCGCCATGTCGAAGCCGCACCAGCCGTAGACCCGCCACGACTCCACGGGCACTGTCTCGAGCAAGCTCGGGATGTGGCGAAGGGGGTTGTCCCGCCAGGCGATCGAGATCTCGCCCTCCGCCCTGCGGAGCACGAGCCTGTGGCGGTCGGCAGTGAGCTCGGCAGCCACACCAAAAGCAAAAGCCCACCCCTCCGGACCCTCGTAACAGACGTAGTCGGTGCCCCGCCGCGAAGCAGCAAGATGCACAACCGTGGAGAGCGGGTCGGCCACCGGCGCGACGATGCGTTCGTGGTAATTCTGGCGATCAGTCATAAGAATAACTCCTGCACGAGACCGTGATGATTCGCCGGACCGTGGTGTAGCCAACAATGGTGTTACCCGGCAATGGTGTTGTGCAACATAATTATTTAAACCCGGCCCGTAGCGGGCATCACTAAAGGTCAGCACCCGACGGCCGTAGCATAACGCCGCTTCAAAATGGACTTCGTTGTACCCCCAACATCGACCTCACAACGTTGTTACGCCCCAATGGTTGCACTCCTACGCCGCCGTGAGATAGAAAAAAGCCATACCCCCATAACGCAGCGTTGTTATACCACATTAGGCGTGCTCCAACACGACACAGCGTGGGACCTTAGCGATCTTTGGTCGCTAAGGTCGCTAAGTTCTTCACGGTTGTGTCAGTTTCAGGCGGCCGGTTTGAGTCGGACGCGGTTGGTGTAGCTGTCGCCGTGGTGATCAAGTGTATGCAGGGCCTGGCGTGGCTGTTGCGGTGCTTGGGGTTGATCAGCGGCGGTGAGGTGGATCAGGAGCCGGTTGTAGATTTGGTGTAGAATACGGCGATGCGGATGCCCTCGGGGTGAAGGTGTATTGGTTGGTGGGGGAGTCGGCGGATGGGGCGCCGGTTTATAACCAGGGTGAGGGACGACGCCGCTGGCGGGGCTTGGATGCGGGCACGACGCGGGTGTGCTTGGATGCCGATGCGCCGCGGGTGGTCTGCCGGAGCATAGTGTGGTGGTTCGATTCGCGCTCTCCCGGAGCGGATCGATCCCGACGCCCGCCCTACGTCAAGTCCGGCCACAACATTCCCGCGGCATCGGGTCTGGGAGAGCGCCTCGGACGACGAGCAGGGCCACGACAGCGGTGGTTGGTGGGCGGCCAAACGCTCCGTGTAAACGGCG
>JALZHU010000166.1 GCA_030860695.1 Actinomycetota bacterium | reverse complement strand
CGAGGCGGGCGTGGGCGTCGAGGGCGTCGAGTTCGTGCCAGGCCAGCCGGTGGCGGGTCGCGATCCGGTGCGCGGCCTCGGCAGCGTCCCGGCCTCGCCCAAGGGAATCGTCCCGACTGCCCGCGGCGGCGCGGTCGGCACAGGTGAAGGCGCGGACGGTCAGCGCCGCGGCCTGTGAGGGCCGCAGCCCGCGGGGCCCGGCGATGTCGAGGGCCTCATCGACGTGCCGGTCGGCGGCGTCGAGGTCACCGGCGGCGCGGGCACAGTCGGCCAGGACCGGCAGTGTCTGGGCCAGTTCGACCAGGTAGTCGCCGTCACGGAAGGTGGTAGCGGCCGCGGCCACCCTGCGCTTGGCGCTGGTGGGATTCCCGGCGGCTAGGTCGAGACGTCCCAGCAGCCGGTCACAGCGGGCCACGTCCGCGTTCCAGCTGTAACGGCGGCAGATCGCGCGGTTGCGATCGGTCAACCTCCAGGCCGGCCCGAACCGGCCGGTGCGCAGCAGCCACTCCCCCCACCGGACACCCCTGAGCGAATACAGGTGGCTGCCGTCGGGGTCGTCGGCGAGACCAACGCGGTCAGCTGCGATGAAGTGCCCCTCCGCGGAGTGAGTGTCGCCAACCAGTATCGATACCCATCCCAGTGACACCGTCGAATCGCATACCTCACGACGGTCGGAGGCCGCATGAGTGAGGGCCTCTGCCGCGGTCCGCAGGGCGGGCTCGACGTCTCCCAGGTAACTCAGGCAGTCGGTCCGGTTCCGCAGCGCGACTGACAGGTTCTTGGTGTCGCCTGCGGCGTGATCGTGCGAAGCGCTGGCATTCAGGTACTCCACTGCTGACACCAGATCCCCGCCGAGCATCGCACACACGCCGACCGTGCCGAGATAAAACTCCATCGCGCTCGGGGCAAGCCATTCAGGGCAGGCCTGCCGGCGGCTAGGGGTGGCCACGAACGCCGATGCGGCCCGCTGCCCGAGCCGGGCCGCCGGCAAATGCTTCCACACCCGGCCGTTGTCGGTGCGGCTGCGGTAGAGGTCATCGGCGGCCGGCCAGTGGTCGGCGTCCAGGAGCAGCTCGATGGCCTCGACCACCCGCAGGCCCTTCTCCCTGGTGGCGATGGTTCCCGCAGGGACGCCGGTGAGCGTGGCTTCGGCGGCGACCTGCGCCGCGCCCAAGGCCAGGGGCCGGAAGGTGTCGCGCACCAGCGGGTGCGCCGACAGGGTGCCGTCGGGGTGCCAGGACAGCAGCCCGGCCAGCCGGTGCCGGGCCGCACCCGCCACCCGCTGCGGGTTCCACCCGTCCAGGTGACCGGCGAAGGCGTCGTGCCGGGCCACGGTCAGCACCGCGTCCGGGGAGACCGGGTGGGCGAACAACGACACCGCCGCGACTAGGTACCGGTCGGCCTCGACGAGCCGGTCGGCGTAGAACCTCAGCACCCGGGCCACCCGCTGGTTCGTGCCGGTCGCGGCGGCCAACTTCGCCCGCAACCCCGCCAGGTCCGCGGTCGGTGGCCGGTCGGCCAGCGCCCCGCCCATCACGGCCACCGCCAGCGCGTGCCCGTCCACGCTCGCAACCAGCTCTTGCCGCTCGGTCTCAGGGAGCCAGCCGCCACCGGAGGCGGCCAGCAGCGCCGCTCCCTCGGCTGGCGTGAACGGCGGCACCTCGAGCATCCGGGCCGCGCCGCCGTCGAAACCCTCCAGGTCGGTGAAGGCAAACCGGGAGGTCAACACCACCAGCCCGGCGTGCTCGACCCGGCAGGCCCCGGTCAGCACCTCCCGCAGGGTGCCGTCCAACAACCGGCCGAACTGCCCCCCTTCGGGACCCTCCTGCAGCACTTCCAGCCCGTCGAGCACCAAGACCAGCGGCTGCGCCTCCAGCAGGGCCAGCACCGCCGCGCCCAACCGACTACGCCCGACCACGCGGTGTCCGAGCTGATCCTTGGCCCAGTCCAGCAGGGCCTGCGCCCAGTGCTCGGCCGAGGCGTCGGCGTTGAAACTCCACCCGAACACCCCGCGCACCCCTGGTCGGGCCGTCGCGCCAGCGTGCTGCTCGATCCACTGGGTGACCAGCGCGGTCTTCCCCGCTCCGCCCCAGGCGGTCACGCCGATCAGCCGGACGGTGGGGTCGGCTGCCCACCGAGTGAGCCGGTCGAGCTCCTCGAACCGTCCGGTGAAGTGCTTCACCGGTTCGGCCGCCGGAGTCCACAATGCCAGCACCCCAGCTCCAGGCGCGGCGCTCGGCAGGAGTGGCAGGTCGGCGATGGGCGGGAATCGAGGGTCGACCAGGTCCGCCAGCAGGGCTGGCAGCGCCGGATGATCACCGCCGGGAGCCGGGTAGAGCACCACGTGCGCCCCGTAGCTGATCTCCGCCCGCTGCGCCAGGATGCCGGGGTCGTTGTCGGCTGCGTCGGGATCCCAGGGCATGATCGCGATGTGGCGAGGCGCCGCACCGGGCTCGGATCGGGTGCCGGCGGCTTGGGCGACCTCCCGCAGGATCGCGGCGATGCGCTGATCGGCGAAGCTGAACCCGATCCACACCAGGTGCCCCGCGTCGATCAGCCGGGCCAGGACCTGGGACAGCTTGCCGGTGTAGGCCTTCCGGTACTCCGTGGTGGCCAGCACGATGTGTTCGGGCTGGCTGTATGGACCGTGGACGAACAACACCGGCAGTTCGCCGCCCTTGAACACGTCCCCGGTGCGCCACCGGTCCATCGCGTCGTCGTCGGTGTAGGACGCGAACCCGGTGACCGTCGCCTGCACCCGCACCCGGCCGCGCGCGTCCACGATCCCGGGGTCGTAGTTCGTGGTCACCACGCCCTTGAACGCACACCGGCACACCAACTCGTGCACCGGCGTCCACGTCCGGCCCGAGTCCGGATCCGTGCGCACCCGGAACGTCTGCCGCAGCGCCTCCCGGAACTCGGCAGCACCGAGCTGCCGGCGCAGGATCTCGGTCACCTCCTCCGGGCTCTGCGCGGCCAGGGCCCGGCACGTCCCCGCCTGTTCCGGGCTCAGCTTGTGCGCCGCGGCGTCCACCAACTCCGTGATCAACTCTGACCACATCGGGTACAGCGGCGCCGACGCCCCCGCACCCAGAAACGCCACCGCCTCACCCGACGCCAGATACCCGCGCAGGTGCTCTAGACCGACCGCGTTCACGGTCGCCAACCGCTGCGACTGCCCCGGCGCCACCCCAGCCAGGTAGGCCGCCTGCGCATCGCCCTGCATGCGCCACACCCTGCCAGAGTTGCCAATCAACCCCGCAGCCCATCAGCGCACCGCCAACACGATCATCTTCCGCGGGAACCGGAAGCCAGTGAACACCGATCGCGGCAGGAGGACCGGATGGACACGGCAGATGCGGCGCAAGCGCTCGAGCATGCCGGAGCGACGTCTTCCCTCTATGCAACGGTCCCGTCGCAACTGCAGCAGGCTCTGTCCGCGCTGGGGACCGCAGCCAGAGCAAATTAGCCGATGGCCTGGACGGGTACCACAGATGAAAATTCGGTTGCTGGTGTATCAGCAGGGTCTTACTCTTGCTTTCCATTGCCTGGAAGTGGTCGCTACATGCGGCTGACCAGGGCGGATCACCCGGCCACTTGCCCGGGTGAGGTGGGAACGGAGGTGTTCCGATGAAAACAAGTATGATCATCGGCGCCCGTCACATCCCGCAGCGGGGG
Source organism: Actinomycetota bacterium (assembly GCA_030860695.1). Classification (GTDB taxonomy): domain Bacteria; phylum Actinomycetota; class Actinomycetes; order Mycobacteriales; family Pseudonocardiaceae. The sequence continues at coordinate 8,352 of JALZHU010000166.1, read as the reverse complement.
ACCCTCACTATGACTGAGGATCTCCCCCCGCGCGTTTACGACCATGCCCTCAGGCGAGGTGTGGCGGCGCGCTGAGCGTCCCTTCGGCCGCACCCTCATCAACCCGGCTGGTATTGATTTGCCGGTGACCGACCGCGTGGGTATGTCCGCACCGGGGGCCTTGATTTTCGAGCCAGCAGTATCCGGCTGATGAAGGCCGCAGACCCCGCAGCGGGATCCGCGGTGTGGTGTGTTGCAAGGTCCTCATCCTGCAGCGGCTCGGTACCGGCGAGTTTTACCGATGCCACGGATCAGCAGTGAAACTTCGTATTTGGTACGTCTATCTAAGGAGGGATGGACATGACTGTCGTCCTTACCGTTTTGACGGTTACTTTCTTGGTGGGCGTACTCATCGGATGCGCGCTCACCGAGCAGGCGCTCTCATCGCGAACGAGACGACAAGCGGCCATGCAGCGCGCCCTCAACAGTCAGTTGCAGGAACTTGAGGCTGCACGGCAAGCGATTGCTGTCAACGGCAGCAACAAACCTGATTTGGTCCGCACTTCGTGATGGGGCTGTTGCGCTGGCTATGAGCAGTCAGACTCGACCGCTCATAGCCAGCGGCTTGCGACATCACATCTTCAAGGCAGGCGCCTCGTCAACAGTCGACGACGTTGAAGTTCACCGAGGCTTTCGAGGCCATCTCCGCCTCCAAAGGCCTCAACATCGTCAAGATCCTCCCCGGACCCCGCAGGAGAACTGCTACGCCGAACGGTTCGTTCCTAGCGTCCGCGAAGAGTGCACTGACAGGCTATTGATCTACCACGAGCGACACGCCCTTGCCGACAGCTCTGCTGGTAGCCCCGGCTAGGCCTGGGGACGCACATATGGCCAACGGTTGCCCGCTGTAGTAGAGGACTATGCCCTGCGCTGTGAACGGTGCCCGATGCCAGTCGGGAAGACTCACGGCAGCATCACCTGCTGCAACCACGCCGCTCCGAGGTGGACACCCAGCAGCAGAGCCAGCGGCAGCACCACGGCGAACAAGGCGAGCAGGAGTAGTGCCCGAGTCCACATAGCTTAGCCGCCTTCCCGATCAGCGATCGCCCATTGCCCGGTTGCCCCCCTCAGCAACCTGTACATCGCTGTGGGCGGGTGGGAGGTTAACAGCGGTCGTTCCAGGTCACGGTCGTTCAGCCGCGGCTCATCAACACGAGCAGCGCGGGTCCTGACTGTACGCAGGCGGTGGACTCGTCGCTCTATCTCTGTATGGCACCCGATGACCAGACGAGAAACCCGGTGCGCGGTCGCCCCTGAACCACGTCGCAGGGCGGTCGGTCCAACTCCGACCACCGGGACTGCTAGGCACCAACCACGATGACACGGAGGACCGCGTTCGAGAGGTCGGGACCATAGCTGCGACGGCCGGCCCCAGCGGTGGCGAGGTGGTGGGTTTATTCCGCCAGTTGTTGCTCCGGCCGCACACGCCGGAGCATCGCGTCCAAGGCGAACGGGCCCGGGCCCAGTACCGCGATCAGCAGGAAGATCCAGCAAAGCAGCGCAGCAAGTTCACCACCATTTTGCAGGGGTAGCAGGGCCTGCGGCTGATGCACGGTGAAGTAGGCGAAGGCCATCGCGCCAGAGCACAACAACGCCGCCACCCTGGTGAACAGGCCAAGAAGGACAAGCCCACCACCACCCATTTCGATCACACCTGCCCACCATATCGGCCACGATCCGAACGGGGCCGCTGCGCCGTTGTCGTCAATACCGCCGAACGCGCCGAAGAGTTTTGTTGCACCGTGGCAGATGAACAGGAAAGCCACGACAATCCGAACCGAGGACAGCGCCGCCCCGCTTAGCCGTTCCATCAAAGTCTGCACCACGCGGTGCACATCCTTCCCGGAGAGCTGTGGAGCGCCGCACTGTTTAAATAGTGAGCGCACAAGTGTCGCTGCGTTACCTCGCGGTCCTCGTCCCAGCCGTGGTGCTGGGGGTAGTAGGACAACAGACGATCGGGTCTGTCAGCTGGTGCTCATGCCAGGGCGGTGAGCAGTACCAGCACCACGGTGACCACAGCGAACAGGCCATGTCCGACGACGACGGGGACAGGTAGGTGCCGCTCAGCCGGCTCCGCCTCAACCGGTCCGGAACCGGCCGCGGTGCCGGCGGTGACCGCATGGCCCCGGTAGACCGGGATCCAGCGGATCAGCATGATGAAGCCCAGCAGTGCGATCGGGATGAGCAGTACGAACGCCACCCAGGCCAACCGAGCCGTGTTGGTGAGCAGGTAGACGATCCAGACGACAAGACCGGCTGCGGCGAGCCCGAAGTGGGAGAACATCAGGCCAGCGGGGAACCGGGTGACGCGGTTGCGTTGCTGGCGCAACCCGCCCCGGGAGATCCACTGGCCCAACATGACGAAGCCGCCCAGCGCGGTGATCACCCAGGCGACCAATGCGGCGATACCCATGACAAGCCTCCTTGCGAGTGGAACAGCAGCAGGCGGTGTGTGGCTCAATGCCCGCGGCCGGTCCGGCCACCGGGCGACTGCTGGGTCTTAGAAAGGCGGGTGCGGTATCCCGAGGCCTGGGTGGCTTCATCCGCCACCCGTACCCCATAGCGGTAGGCGAGCATGCCGCCCAGCCATCCCGACACGGCCAGCGCCGCCATGCAGGCGGCAGACAGCGCAAGCGGACCCCATCCCACGCTGGTGGACAGGTCGCTGGTCCTCCGCCAGAGAAAGCCGCCGAGATAGCCGGCGGTCACAGCCACGTTGAGTCCCGCATGCACCAATCCGGTGCGAAACGCCGGTGTGCCACCGGGGATGGCCAGCAGGTCCAGAAACCCGACCAGCGCGGCGGCCAACGCCCCTACCACGCCCAACCCGATCAGCCACAGCGAGCCACGGGCTAAAAATCCCGGGTCGGCGACCAGATGCGAGGCGAGGTCGAACACCAGACTCGCCATCCAGGCCCCGATCGGCACGGTCACCAGGATCGGGTGCAGCGGATGCCCGTAGGGCCCGGCCAACACCGCGCTCACCGGGTGCTTGGCCTGCTGCAGATCACTAGTCATCAGGCTCCTGCCGTTCTATTTCTCTAGGGAAGTTTGGTGCTATCCGGCACCCAGGTCAATAGAGCTGCAAGAAGTGCTGCCAGAGGATTTTCGATCAGAAGCACCGCCACTAAGGTGGGTTTGTGGACCCCGCAACTACCTCCCGCGCTCAGCCCGATCACCTGCCTGCTGCAGCTGCGCTGGCGGCTGTGGCGGCCCTGAGCGATCAGCTGCGACGACGGATGTATGGGTTCATCCGCCAGGCCCGCCGCCCGGTCAGCCGGGATGAGGCCGCCAAGAGTGTGGGGATCTCCCGCAAACTGGCTGCATTTCACCTAGATAAATTGGTCGAGGTAGGGCTGTTGCGGGCTCGCTACGAGCCCGTCGGCGGAATCCGCAAGGTCGGCCGCACCCCGAAGGTTTACGAACCCACCGACGACCAGCTGCACATCAGCATCCCAGCCAGAGAACATGATCTACTGGCCGGCATCCTCATCGATGCCTTACTCACCGAAGACCAGCGCGAGACCGGCCGTGAGGCGGCCCTCAAAGCCGCGCATCACCGCGGTGCCGAACTCGGCACCGCCGAACGCGAGCGGACCCGGCCAGGGCGCCTGAGCGCCGAACGCGCGCTAACCCTGGCCACCACGGCCCTCGCCCGGTACGGCTTTGAACCCGACCGGATCACTCCCACGTTGCTGCGGTTGCGCAACTGCCCCTTTCAGCCTCTGGCCACCAAAGCGCCGCAACTGGTCTGTGGTATCAACCACGCCTTCCTCACCGGCTTCCTTGACGCCCTACGCGCGTCCACCCTCACGGCCGTACTGGCACCCCGCACCGGCGAGTGCTGCGTTGAACTCACCGCCGGCTAATCCACATCTCGGATCGGTAGAGTCGGCCAGGTGATCTCGCACATCGCATCCGCTGGGAGGTTGCTAGGGATCAGTGATGTGCACGTGGGCCACCCCGAAAATCGTGAGGTTGTAGAAGGTCTACGGTCCGAGTCGGACAATGACTGGCTGATCGTTGCCGGGGACGTAGCCGACCTCATTTCCGACATCGAATGGGCACTGCATATATTGCGCGATCGGTTCCACACCGTCATCTGGGTGCCCGGAAACCATGAACTGTGGACGCCGCCGAAGGACCCCGTCACGCTGCGGGGCCAGGCCCGATACCAGCACCTGGTGAACCTCTGCCGCAAGTTAGGCGTGATCACACCTGAGGATCCCTATCCGGTCTGGCAGGGTCCGGGTGGACCGGCCCGGATCGCGCCGCTATTTCTGCTTTACGACTACACGTTCCGAGTCGACGGTATGCACACTAAGGAGCAATCGCTGGCCTACGCGCATCAAACCGGGATCGTCTGCGTCGACGAGGTCATGTTGCACCCCGATCCGTATCCGAGCAGGGAAGCATGGTGCCGAGCCAGGGTGGCCGAAACCGAACGACGGCTCATCGCCTGTGATCCGGACGTGCCGCTGGTTCTGGTCAACCACTGGCCCCTGATCCGCGAACCGACCCGGGCGTTGCGGTATCCGGAGTTCGCTCAGTGGTGTGGAACCGAACTCACCGCAGAGTGGCACCGTCGTTTCAGCACCGCTGCCGTGGTGTACGGCCACCTACATATCCCTCGTTCCACGGTGTTCGACGGGGTGCCGTTTGAGGAGGTGTCGCTGGGTTATCCACGGGAGTGGATCCCTCGCGGTCTCCCCCGTCCCCTGCTTCGCCCGATACCGATGCGAGTGTCGAGGTGATCGAGAAGATTCTTCCCGACGCGGTGGCGCTGCAGCGAAGCGTTCGACGACCTATCCAACGCCGTGTTGGTCCGGAAGAGGACGGACTTTCCCGCGGCGCTGCTACTGGCGGCCGTGTGCGGGGATGGAACAGTCCAGATCTGTAAGGAATGCGGTGAGTGCGCGGTAGTACGGCGCGATCGTGGTGGTGTCGACGTACTCGTGTGGACCGTGCTGGTCATCCCCGCCAATACCGAAGATGACGGCGGCGATGCCTCGTTGGCGGAAGAACCGCGCGTCAGAGGCACCATGCTTGCGCAGGATGTCGGCTCGATACCCTTGATTCCGGGCGGCTTGTTGTAGCAGTTGTACCTCGTGGCGCTGGTGATCCACCCAGTAGGGCGGATCGACGCTGGCCACGGCGACCGTCACGCCAGGCACGCAGAAGGTCGTCAGATGTTCGGTGATCTCTTGAACCGTGCGTCCATTCAGGTCGGTGTCCTCGGCCGGAAACCGGATATCCAGCCATGCCAGGGCGTCAGCCGGGATCTGGTTGAAGGCGCTGTTGGTCGTCTCGATGCGGGCGAGGTTGACCGTGGTGCGCCAGACCTCCTCGGTGGCAACGGGATAGCTGGCCAGTAGCTTATCCAGGCTGCTCATGAGTTTGAGGATTGCGTTGTCGCCCAGCCATTGGTAGGCGCTGTGCCCGCTGCGGCCCTCGGCTCGGAGGTAGGCGGTGAGTAGACCCCTGGATTCGGTCACGACACGCAGGCAGCTCTGCTCGCCGATGATGACGAACTCGCCACTGACACCGTGCTCAAGTTGGTGCAGCGTGCCATCCCGCCCGCCGACTTCCTCATCGGTGACTAACTGCAGGGCGATTGGGTAGGTCAGCTTGCCTGCTAGGTCACGGAAGACCATAGCCTGGACTAACGCTGAGACCTTCATGTCATGAGTGCCGCGACCGTAGAGGCGAACACCCTCCAGACGCGGCTGGAACTGCTCTGGCTGGGCCGGTACGACATCCAGATGAGCGTTGAAAATGACCCGGAAATGCGGCCGGCTCGTGCCCAGGTACACCAGCGCGCTAGGTTTGCCTCGGGACTCGAATCGCTCCACCGTAAAGCCCGGACCAACGACGTCGAGCACGAACTCCAGGGCCCGATGCAGGGCCTCGGGACGATCGGCAGTCGACGGTATGGCCAGCAGTCCCCGAGCACAGGCCAGAAAAGACTCGGGCTCCACACGGCCATCTTGCCGGATGTCGCCCGGGAGGCGGTTCATCGGGGCGATCAGCGCATTGTACAATTTGGGGCATGAGCGAGCTGTCGATCAGCAAGGCACGAGATCACCTCGGCGAGATCGTGTCGAGGGCGGAGCACGCTCACGAACGGACGGTGCTGACTCGTCACGGCAAGGCTGTCGCTGCGGTGATCTCCATTGATGATCTGCGGGAGCTGGAGGCAGCAGAAGACGAGGCCGACCTGGCGGCAGCGCGAGAAGCCCTGGTGACTACCGAGCAGCGTGTTTCCCACCGTGAGGTGCTAGCCGAATACGGCATCGCCTGAGCGGTGAGCTACGAGATCGAGTGGAGCGCACCGGCGCTTCGCGAGCTGCGCAAGCTCGACAAGCCCCTCGCACGACGAATCCTGACGGCGGTGACCAAGCTCGGCGTGGACCCTCGCCCGCCCGGAGTCCGGGTGTTGACGGGGCAGCCGCAGGGAACGATGCGGCTCCGCGTTGGGGATTACCGCGTGGTGTACGTGGTCCAGGACCATCTTGTCCTCGTCACCGTCGTCCGGATTGCCCACCGTCGTGAGGTGTACCGCGACCTGTAACTCCAAGCCACGGGTAGCCGAGCAGTACCGACAGCGACGTCGGTGCCGGACTTCCATACTGACAGTAATAAGTTAGGCTACGCCCGCTAATGTAGCGATCGCTCAGCTGGGAGCCGACTGTCGACCTCGCCGACGGGCTGCAGCGGACGATCGCGTGATTCCAGGAGCACTTCGACCGGGCCCCGACCTTGCGTGCGGTGTAACACAGGCAGCCGTTCGGCCCTTCGTCTGGGTTGATACGTCCCGCTATCTGAGCGACTGTCCTATTTGTACCGTCAGGTTAGGCTCACCTCATGTGTGCGGTGCCTGCTCACCATCCCGCCCCTGAGATCGTGATCATCGGCGCGGGACCCGCCGGCCTCACCGCCGCCTACGAGCTGACTAAGCACCAGGTTCCGGCGACCGTGCTGGAGGCCGACGACGTGGTAGGTGGGATCAGCCGTACCGTCGAGCGCGACGGGTGGCGGTTCGACGTCGGAGGCCACCGCTTTTTCACCAAGGTGCCCCGGGTGGAGGCGCTGTGGCACGAGATCCTGCCCAACGGGGAGTTCCTGCTCCGACCCCGGCAGAGCCGCATCCTGTACCGCGGCAAGTTCTACGACTACCCGTTACGCCCGCTCGGCGCCCTGCGCAACCTCGGCGCGACCGAAGCGGCCCGCTGCGTCTTGTCCTACGCGCGGGCGAGACTGCATCCACCCGCTGACCAGTCGCACCTGGAGGGGTGGGTCACGGCTCGCTTCGGATACCGGCTCTACCGGCACTTCTTCAAGACCTACAACGAGAAGGTCTGGGGCATGTCGGCCGCCGAGATCCAGTCGGACTGGGCGGCCCAACGGATCAAGGACCTGTCGCTGGCGAACGCGGTGCTCAACGGGCTACGTCCCGGGCGCAACCGGAAGCAGCAGCAGATCACCTCGCTCATCGAGGAGTTCCACTACCCGAAGTACGGGCCCGGGATGATGTGGGAACGCTGCTGCGAGCTGGTCGAGGCCGCTGGCAGCAAGGTTCACCTCGGCCAGCCGGTGACCAGGATCCGGCACGAGGACGGCCGGGTAGTCAGCGTCGAGGCCACCGCGGACGTGGCCGTGACCAGCTACCCGTGCACCCATCTGATCTCCTCCATGCCGCTGCCCGACCTGGTGCGCGCCATGGACCCGCCGGCACCCCCCGCCGTCCGCGCCGCCGCCGACGAGCTGCGATTCCGCGACTTCCTCACGGTGGCCCTGGTGGTGCCCGAGAGCCAGGCTTTCCCCGACAACTGGATTTACGTCCACTCCCCCCAGGTGCAGGTCGGCCGCATCCAGAACTTCGGGGCGTGGTCGCCTGCGATGGTCAAGCCCGGGCGCACCTGTCTCGGCCTGGAGTACTTCGTGTTCTTCGGCGACGAGCTGTGGGAGCTCCCGGACACCGACCTCGTCGAGCTGGGCACCCACGAGCTAGCCACCCTCGGACTGGTGGAACCCGGGCAGGTGGAGGCCGGCTACGTGGTACGGATGCCCAAGGCCTATCCGGTCTACGACCAGGACTTCCGGGCCAACGTCGGCGTGCTGCGCGCCTGGCTGGCCGAACACACCCGCAACGTCCATCCTGTCGGGCGCAACGGTATGCACCGATATAACTGTGAGGATCTGCGGGTGCCATCTCGAGCCGGGGTCTGACCCGCGATATGACTGACCAGGGTGTCTTGGGGTTGATCTGTCGACCCCGGCTTGGGGTGGTGCTTGCTGTCGCCGGACCGGCGT
>JALZHU010000431.1 GCA_030860695.1 Actinomycetota bacterium | reverse complement strand
CCCTGTCACGCGGGCCTTGCACGACCACGCCTTCGACGCCTTCGCTGCGTCCCGTGCTTTCCCGCCATGCTGCTGTCCCATCACGGTTTCCCGTTCCGGTAAGGCGGGTGGCCCCGAGGTCACCTCCCGAACCTCGGCCCCCTGCGGGGGCGATCCAGCGCCGGGTTAGACGGCGCACGGTTCTCCCTCACACGGCTTTCCGACATCGTTCACCGTCAGACATGCGCAGTCCGGTAGTAGCGAACTGTTCCGCCGAGTCGGTGTATGCCAAGAGATCGGACCCAGGAGTAGGTGAAGCGTTTCTTCCAGTTCCGGCCTCGGCGTCCTTCTTTGTTGCTGGCGAGGATGGCCAATCGCTGATGAACATAGCTGTCGATGGCGGCGAATTTCCGGGCGGAGTTACCTGTGGGTGCCGAATTGGTCATCCATGTCATGCGACCTGGGCATATTCATGGATCAGCCCGCCGAGACGGTCGCGACGTCGGAGGCGAATCTGGGATGGCGGCGCGGGAGGTGGGAGCGGTTGGATTGGTGCTGCCTGGTTCAGTGCGCGGTGGGGGCGGTGCTGGTTGAAGTGCGTCACGTACTCGGCCAGCACAGCGTCGAGGTGGCGCCGGTTGAGGATCAGCATCCGGTCCAGCAGCTCGCGGCGGACGGTGCCGATCCATCGTTCGGTGATCGCGTTCGCCCGGGGTGCCAGCACCGGTGTGCGCAGGATGCGGATGCCCTGGCTGGTGAACACGGCATCGAAGACGCTGGTGACTTTGCGTCGCGGTCCCGGATCAAGAGAAAGCGCCGGGATGGCACCGTCAACTTGGTCGTCTGCCTCGTGACTGCAAGGATCGCCGGGTTGCTCGCAGTCAGGTGGGAGGGACTGGGCTGGTGGGGGTCGAGGCGCCGTCGTACCAAGGGTTCCGCTTCCCGGCGGAGATCATTAGCCACTGTGTCTGGCTCTACCACCGCTTCCCGCTCAGCTTCCGCGAGGTCGAAGAAATGATGCTGCAGCGCGGGATCATCCTCAGCCACGAGACGGTGCGGCAGTGGTGCGCGAAGTTCGGCCAGACCTACGCCAACGGCCTGCGCCGGCGCCGGTCTCGCCCGGGGGACAAGTGGCACCTCGACGAGGTATTCATCACGATCAACGGCATGTGTCACTACCTGTGGCGGGCGGTGGACCAGCACGGAAACGTGCTGGACATTCTGGTCACCTCCCGCCGGGACACCAGGGCCGCGATGAGGTTCTTCCGCAAGCTGCTCACCGGCCTGGAGTACGTGCCCAGGGTCCTGGTCACCGACAAGCTGGGCAGCTACGCGGCGGCGCAACGACAGGTGCTGCGCTCGGTCGAGCACCGCCAGTCGAAGTACCTGAACAACCGGGCCGAGAACTCCCACCAACCGACCCGGCAACGCGAACGAGCCATGAAACGGTTCACCTCAGCCCGGCACGCGCAACGGTTCCTCTCCGCCTTCAGCGGCATCTCCGCACACTTCCGACCCCGCCGTCACCGACTCACCGCCGAGGACTACCGCCGCGAGATGGACACCCGATTCACCACCTGGAACCAGATCACCGGCACGACCACAACAGCAGCCTGACACAGCACCAGGGATCACCCCAGCCGGCCCGACCTTGCCTCCACAACCAGGCAGGCTCACCAAGTTGACAACGCCGTTCGAACCGGCTTCTGCGGCACCACGTCGGCCATCGTGACCGTGGCGTAGTCCACACCGAAGACCGCTTGGGTGTTCGCGGCGAGGAAGGCGTCCACCTCAGTGCGGGCGTCTACGATCTGCTGAGTGGCCTTGGTCGGTGGTGGAGTCGGTGGTTGACTTTGCCGCGTGCGTCACGGACGCTATCCGCGTGCCCGATCGGGCAGTCAGCCCGCGACGGGTGACTACAACGCGGAGGCGGCGGCGCAGGATGTCCACTGGCTCGTTACGCACCTGCAGGCGGTAGTCGCGGCCAGCTCCACCGTCTGGGCGGGCCGTGGGATGACGCTGTTACAGCTCACCGCGCTGCACCTGATCAGTGCACTGGCACCGGTGACCCTCACCGACCTGGCCCAGGCCCTGGGTTCCAAACCGCCGGCGGCCTCCGCGATGGTCGATCGACTGGTCCACGCCGGGTTGGTGTGCCGCACACCGGACCCGCACAACCGTCGACGCGTCCAGCTAACCCTCAGCGCCGACGCCCGACCCATTGTCGGTGACACCGATGCGGACACCGCCAAACGCCTACAGGTGGTGCTCAGCGGCATCAGCCCGTACACCCGTCGTCGCTTGATCGACGTACTCATCGACACCGTACGACGGTCTGCTCCGTAGCCCAGGATACCGGCGCTGATCTTCACCGACTACTCTGCGACATCCACATTTCATATCGTTGGAGGATTGATGAATTCGTCATCCCAGAGACCTTCCGGTGCTGAGCGTGCGGCTGCCGCCGCGGAGCCTGTCAAGGACAAGGTGTACGACACCAAGGAAACCGCGCAAGCCAGGGCGGAAGAGGTCAAACGGCAGGCGAAAGCCAAGGCCGACGAGATCAAGCGGCAGGCCAAAGTCAAGGCCGACGAGATCAAGCGGCAGGCGAAAACCGCGGCCGACGAGGTCACACGGCAGGCGAAAACCGCGGCCGACGAGGTCACACAGCAAGCGAAAACCGCGGCCGGCGAGGCCACACAGCAGGCTCAGAGCCTGATGCACCAGGCACGGGAGAAAATTCCCCCGCCAGTGGCCGCGCGCATCGAGCCGCTGATGGCCACGGCAAAGCAGCGACCGCTGCCTACTGCGGCGGTCGCAGTGGGGCTCTTTTTGGTGTTGCGACGCCTGTTGCGCAGGAGCAGGTGACGGCCATGCTGAAGGTGCACACAGTGCGCCCCGAACGTGTGCTGTGCCAAAACTCGATGCGAGGCCGGCGACCAGGGATTTCTTTGATCGAGGTTAGGCTGCACGCCGGTACTCGTTGATCAGTCCGCCGAGGACTCGATGGCGTCGGATTGGGGTGTCGAGTGGGATCGGGGTGGCGGGGTTGTGGGTGGGTGTTGGTTCAGGCTCTGGTGCGGGCGGTGGCTATTGAAGTGGCGCACGTAGTGGTCAAGAACGGTGCGGGCGTGTCGTTCGTGGTAGATCAGCAGCCGGTCGGTGCATTCGGAGCGGACGCTGCCGACGAACCGTTCCGCGTAGCAGTTCGCCTGGGGCGTCTGGGGAGGGATCTTGACCACGGTGATGGCTTCGGAGCTGAAGAC
>JALZHU010000165.1 GCA_030860695.1 Actinomycetota bacterium | reverse complement strand
ACTCACGGGCGATTCTCGCAAACTCGCCGATGGTGAGCTGCTCTCCGCGGATGCTCGGATCTATTCCAGCGGCGCGCAGCACCTGTTCGGCGGCAGCGGCCGAACCTGCCCAGCCGGCCAGGGCGGCTCGTAACGTCTTGCGGCGCTGCGCGAAGGCAGCGTCGACCACGGCGAAGACCTGCCCTCTGCACACTGTGGACGGTGCCGCACGGCGGGTCAGGGTGACCAAGCCAGAGTCCACATTGGGCACCGGCCAGAACACCCCACGGGGAACCGAACCGGCACGGCGGACGTCGGCGAACCAGGCCGCCTTGACGCTGGGTGCGCCGTAGCACCGGGTGCCCGGTGAGGCAGCCAGCCGGTCGGCCACCTCGGCCTGCACCATCACCAGCCCGCGGCGCAGGCTCGGTAGTTCGGCCAGCAGGTGCAGCAGCACGGGAACGCTCACGTTGTACGGCAGGTTCGCGACCAGCGCGGTGGGTTCCAGGCCACCGGCTGCCTCGACGATCTGCGCACCCTGCACCCGCAGCGCATCGGCGGTGAGTACCCGCAGCGCATCGGCGTGGTCCCGGGCGTGGTCGGCCACCGTGGCCGGCAGCGCGGCGGCTAGCAGCGGATCCACCTCCACCGCCAGCACGCGGTGCACCGTGCCAAGCAGGCCCAGGGTGAGCGAGCCCAGCCCGGGGCCGACTTCCAGCACGACGTCGTCCGCGGCGAGGTCAGCTGCGGCCACGATCCGCCGCACCGTGTTGGCGTCGTGCACAAAGTTCTGCCCGAGCCGCTTCGTCGGCCGCAACCCCAGCCGATCAGCCAACGCGCGCAGCTCGGCCGGCCCCAGCAACCCCGTCATCCAGATCTATCGGGGCAACGAGACGGTCGATAGCCCCGATATGTCTCCATGACGAAGGAGACTAGGTCAGGCCTAGGCGGGCTGAGCAAGACGGCCAGGCGCTGTAGCCGCCGCGGGCGTTGCGGACCCGTTGGGCGACGGCGATCTGCTCCTCGCGGGTCGCTTGGTGCGGGTAGGGGGCGTACCGATTGCCACCGTGGGAGCTCCAGGTGGCCTTGTCAAACTGCAGGCCGCCGTAGTAGCCGTTGCCCGTATTGATGGCCCAGTTGCCCCCAGACTCGCATTGGGCCAGCCGGTCCCAGACCGAGCCCTCGGCACCGGTGGATCCCTTCGCACCGACCCGGACCCGGCTCGGCCGCGCCGGAGTGATCTCTTGTCTGGTGAGCTGTCTGCGGCCGGTCTCCGTGCCGTTTTTGAGGGTGACCTCGAAGGTGACGATCTCCTCGCCGGGGCTGCCGGGATCCTCGACGACCACATCGCCGATCGGCAGCTTGGGATCCTTGACCTTCTTGACCGGGGGCTGGACCGATCGCCGTTCGCTGCGCTCCTCGATGCGCACCCGGGTGACCTGCACGGTCATCCCGGGCAGTACGGGCGAGGCGCGGTCCGGGGTGACCGTGTCGTGCTCCTGTAACGGCACGCCCTGTTGGGTGAGCAGGTCGCCGACCGACAGCGCGGTGGAGTTAAGCTCCTTCGCCGGCTGGCCGCCGTCGAGCAGGGTGATCGGTCTGGTGATGCGTACCACCAGGGCCATGCCATTCAATGGGATGGGCCTGGATGGATCGGCCGACAGCTCCATGTCCGGGGAGTGCATCCCCACCTGCTGCAGCGCGTGCTTCACGGTGAGTGCGGTGGTCCAGATCTCGTGCTGCATCCCGTCGACGGTGAGGGTGAGCGGTCGGCCGCGCTTGAGCACGATACGACTGCCGTCCTCGATGGGGCTGTTCGCGGTGGGGGCCAGCGTGTCCTCCTCGTTGATCCGCAGACCCGCGGATTTCAGGGCCCCCGCGACTGACGAAGCGAACGTGTGGATGGTCCGCTGCTCGCCGTCCACCGTGATGGTGACGGTCTTGTTCATGGTGAGAGCCGCGGCACTACCGGTTGTCAGCGCCAGCAGTACAGGCACCAGCGCGCCCCGAACTAATCTACGAGTGGTCACCGATGTCCAGTCGTCGCAGTTCCGGGCAGGGGGAGCACGAGAACGCAGGAGCGGACTCCTGCCACCACACGGCGGCAACCTCACCGACGGCCGTGACGCGCGCACTCGTACTCGGGAAAGTCCCCATCCCGGCTGGCAGTCACGGAACCGTAAACGACCTGTAGTGGCTCGGGACACTTTTCTCACGCTGAGTGTCGCCGATGAGGCGTTCAGGATCGGCGAACGGTATCGGTAGCGCCGAACTAGCCTGCCCTGCAACGGAATCCGAAGACCCGTTCGGCAGCAGCGCAACACGACTCGGCCAGCTCTGCCACGTCCTGTCCACGCAACGCGGCGAGATCCCGGACGGTGTAGGGCAGGTTGACCGGCTCGTTGGCCTTTCCGCGGTGCGGGTGCGGGGTAAGGAACGGGGCGTCCGTCTCCACCAGCAGCTGCCCGTCAGGAACCAGCATCGCTGCCTCTCGCAACGCGCGGGCATTGCGGAAGGTCACGGTGCCGGAGAAAGACAGCACGTAGCCGGCATCCACGCAGGCCCGGGCCATCGAGGCGTCTCCAGAGAAGCAGTGGAACACCACTGTCTGCGGTGGTCCCTCCTGCTCGAGCACTGCCAGCACGTCGCCGTGGGCATCCCGATCGTGGATCATCAGCGGCTTGCCGACCCGCTTGGCCAGATCGATGTGCCAGCGGTACGCCTCACGTTGCGCCTCGGGTGGCGAGCAGGCCGGATCGATCCGAGTCCAGTAGTAATCCAGGCCGGTCTCCCCCACGGCCACTACCCGGGGTTGCTGCACGAGCCGTTCGAGTTCAGCGCGGTGGGCGTCGGTCATTGTCGCTGTACGGGTGGGATGCAGCGCGACTGCCGCGAAGACCCGGTCGTCCCAGCTCGACGCCTGCACCACCCAGCGCGCTGCGGTCATGTCGTCGGCCACCGTCACCACCGCGCAGACTCCCACCGCCGCAGCCCGGTCCAGTGCCGCGCGCACCCCCGCCGAATCAGTGGCACCACAAGCGTCCAGATGGGTATGCGCATCCACCACCGCCACAGGCAACGCTGTCGGAGCCGGCGGTAACGTGGTCACACTTGCCTGCTGAATGTGGCTGAGGTCAGGAGTGGATGGGCGCCCAGGAGGGGCCGGTGTCGCCCAGGGCGGGGTCTAGCTTGGTAAATAAAGGGGTGGGTTTGGTGAGGGGGCGCCCTGCCTCGATCGGGACGCTGGTCCAGCGCGCCTGCTCAGCGGCGTAATCCCCGGTCAGCACCGGGTAGTCCGGGCCGGTGCCCGCAACGATCTCGCTCACCTCTTTGATCTGCGGCTGGGTCGACCACACTCCGGTGCCGCCGAGCTGCTCATGCACCCGCTGGGCGGCATGCGGCAGGAACGGGGTGAGCAGCGTGTTGGCGTCGGAGATCACCTGTAGCGCGGTGTGCAGGATGGTGTCCCGGCGCTGCGGGTCGTCCGCGCGCTTCCATGGTTCCTGCTCGGACAGGTACTTGTTCGCCGCGCCCACCACCCGCATCGCCTCGCCGATCGCGGCCTTGACCCGGTTGCGCTCAAGCAGCCCGCCCACAACCTCAAAGGCCGCCCGCGACGTGGCCAGCAGCTCGGAATCGACCGCCTCCAGAGTCGACGGCCGCGGTACCGCCCCGACGTTGCGGTGCGCCATTGAGATCGAGCGGTTGACCAGATTGCCCCATTCGTTGGCCAGCTCGAAGTTGATCCGGCGGACGAACTCTTCCCAGGTGAAGTCGGTGTCCTGGGTCTCGGGGCCGGCCACTGAGATGAAGTAGCGCAGGGTGTCCGGGCCGAACTCACGCAGGAAGTCCCCAACGTAGATCACCGTGCCGCGGGAGGTGGAGAACTTCGACCCGCTCATGGTGAGGAACTCACTGGAGACAATCTCCGTCGGCAGGTTCAGCGTGCCGAACGGGCCGGGCTCGCCGCCCCGGTCTCCCGCCCCGTTCTGCCCCAGCAGGGTCGCGGGCCAGATCACCGTGTGGAAAGTGATGTTGTCCTTGCCCATGAAGTAGTAGGAGCGCGCGTCCGGGTCACACCACCACTGCTGCCACGCGTCGGGCTTCCCGACGCGCTGCGCCCACTCCACCGAGGCCGACAGGTAGCCCATGCACGCGTCGAACCACACATAGAACCGCTTCATCGGCGCGTCACGCCACCCGTCGAGCGGCACCCGCACCCCCCAGTCCAGGTCGCGGGTGATCGGGCGAGGGCGTAGGTCGTCGAGCAGGTTTAGCGAGAACTTGAGCACGTTGGTCCGCCACTCGGTGCGGGTCTGCAACCACGAGCCCAGCGCGCCGGTGAACGCCGGCAGGTCGAGAAACAGGTGCTCGGTCTCGACGAAGTCCGGTGTCTCGCCGTTGATCCGGGACCGTGGGTCGACCAAGTCGGCCGGATCGAGCTGGTTGCCGCAGTTATCGCACTGGTCGCCGCGTGCGCTGTCATAGCCGCAGATCGGGCAGGTGCCCTCGATATAGCGGTCGGGCAGGGTACGCCCGGTCGACGGGCTGATCGCGCCGAGCGCGCTACGCGTAAGCACGTAGCCGTTGCGGTGCAAGGCAAGGAACACCTCCTGTACCACCCGGTGGTGGTTGGCCGTGGTGGTACGGGTGAACAGATCGTAGGACAGGCCCAGACCCTGCAGGTCACCCACGATCATCCGGTTGTACTTGTCGGCGAGCTGACGGGGAGTGACTCCCTCGGCGTCGGCCTGCACCAGAATCGGGGTGCCGTTGTCGTCGGTTCCCGAGATCATGAGCACCCGGTTGCCAACCATCCGCTGGTAGCGGGAGAAGATGTCCGACGGGACACCGAAACCAGAGACGTGGCCGATATGCCGCGGCCCGTTGGCGTAGGGCCAAGCCACGGCGGTGAGTACGGGTGCGTTCATAACGCCCACCCTATGGGCCAGCCGCAACCACGTTCTCGAGGGATCTCGCATGCCGCTCGGGCGTGAACTGCACGTTGGATGTATGTCGGTGACGGTTCACCAACCGATTCCGCCGGCTGACCCGGCGGTTCGACGTCGAGAACTACCTGTTACGCCCAAGCCACCCGGGCATACGGAGCGCACTGTTGACCATCCGCGTGGATCTGGACGGGTGAGTTCGACCACCTTCCCTGCCTTAAAAACCAACCGGACGGTATGTTGCCTTCCGGGGGCCGCGTGGGGACCACGGGGCCAACCGGGTGGCGCAAGACATCGTGGCTGCGCAAAGGGGCAGGCGATGACGGCAATAGCCAAGTCTGCGCAACAGCGGGCGTGGATGTTGACGGAGTCCAAAATCATTTCATACATCAAGGAAGTCACTATGGAAATGCACAACCGCGCCAACCACCCGCGCAGCGGTCGCTGCAGGGTGATAACCGCGACCTGTGAGTTGCATCGTTCTGCCAGGGGTTTCACCAACCTTCTGGTGACTAAACAGGACGGGACGATCGTGCTCGATCCGCACGTCGACGGCTCCTGCGTAATCTCCCTTGACGAGGACGGGGCCAGGGCGCTGCGCGACACGCTGACGGAGTGGCTGGGATGAACTGGAGGTAAAGATCACCACGTTGGCTGGGCTGCTGTCCGCCGCACCACGCAAAGGAGGGAGGTGGATGGCGATGAGGTTACGCAGGCTGTGGGCTGCAGTTGCACGACGACGAGCACGCAGATGCCGGATTCGCATGACGTGGCAGACCTGCCGCAGATGTGGGAGCTATTCGTTGCTTCCAGTTGGCGTTGACCCAATCTGCGGTAGTTGCCGCAGCCTGCAATAACAAACACCGCAAACAAAGGCCTAGGGCAAGCCAAGTGGCAAGCCGGTCACGGTTGCGCTCTTGGCGACGGGCGACGGGCGGTCGCTTGTACACGGGCGACTTCGGCCTGAAGTCGGGTGACGGCCTGAAGGCACCCGATTATGAAAACCGGTCAGACCGCCGTGCCGGATACCAAGATTGTTGATCTACCCGCTGAGTAGGGTACGGGCCATGACAAGGCGCTGGATCTGGTTGGTTCCCTCGTAGATCTGGGTGATCTTCGCGTCGCGCATCATCCGCTCGACTGGGAAATCCCGGGTATAGCCGTAACCGCCGAAAAGCTGCACTGCGTCGGTCGTCACTTCCATGGCCACGTCAGAGGCAAAGCACTTTGATGCCGAGGAGATGAACCCGAGCTTGCCCTCACCGCGCTCAGCGCGGGCCGCGGCAATATAGACCAGCTGCCGGGCCGCCTCGGTCTTCATCGCCATGTCGGCCAGCATGAACTGCACACCCTGAAAGTCCGCGATCGGCTTGCCGAACTGTTTGCGCTGCTTGACATAGGCAGTCGAGGCGTCCACCGCCCCCTGCGCTATACCCACCGCCTGCGCCCCGATCGTCGGGCGGGTGTGGTCCAGGGTCTGCAGAGCTGTCTTGAACCCGGTGCCGGGCTCGCCGATGATCCGGTCGGCCGGGATCGTGCAGTCCTCGAAGTAGATCTCCCGGGTCGGGCTGCCTCTGATCCCCAGCTTGCGCTCCTTGGGCCCAACGGAGAACCCTGGGTCATCCTGGTGGACGATAAAGGCGCTGATCCCGCTGGCACCCTTGGCCGAGTCGGTGACCGCCATGACGGTGTACCACGTGGACTCGCCGGCGTTGGTGGTCCAGCACTTGGTGCCGTTGAGGATCCAGTGGTCGCCGTCCCGTCGGGCTCTGGTGCGCATCGCCGCGGCGTCACTGCCTGCCTCCCGCTCGGACAACGCGTAGCACGCCATCGATCCCGCGGCCACCGACGGCAACACCTGCTTGCGCAGCTCTTCCGAGCCAGCCAGCAGCAGCCCCATCGTGCCGAGCTTGTTCACCGCCGGGATCAGCGAGGACGACGCGCAGATCCGCGCCACTTCCTCGATGACGATGCAGGTCGCCACCGAGTCCGCGCCCTGACCGCCGTAGGCCTCGGGTACGTGCACCGCATGGAAACCCGCGCGCACTAGGGCGGCCTGCGCCTCCCGCGGGAACCGCTCCTGCTCGTCGACCTCCGCGGCGTACGGGGCGATCTCTTTCTCTGACAGCGCCCGCACCGTCTCCCGCAGTGCCTCGTGCTCCGCACCAAGCCGATAGATTCCAAAGTCTGGGTTCACGGATTCTCCTCAAGCGGTGGGGTCTCTTCCAGCGCGGCGCGCAACACCGCGTCCTTGTCCAGGACCTGTCGAGCTAGCTCTTGCTGGAAGGCCACGATCCGCTGCGTAAGTGCTGGATCCGAGGCGGCCAGGATGCGGATCGCGAGCAGTCCGGCGTTGCGCGCTCCGCCGATCGACATGGTCGCAACCGGTACCCCGGCGGGCATCTGCACGATCGACAGCAGCGAGTCCAACCCATCCAGATGCGCCAGCGGTACCGGCACGCCGACCACCGGCAGCACCGTCGCAGACGCCACCATTCCGGGTAGGTGCGCCGCCCCGCCAGCACCAGCGATGATCACCTTCAAGCCCCGACCTGCAGCATTGCGGGCATAGTCGAGCATCCGGGCCGGGGTACGGTGGGCGGAGATCACCGACACCTCATGGGGCACGCCGAACTCGGTGAGGGCCTGCGCGGCGGCGCGCATCACCGGCCAGTCCGAATCACTGCCCATGATCACACCAACCAGGCTCACGCCGTCTCTCCCTGCCCGTGCACCGGGTGCCCGTCCGGCCAGGTCCCGGTGGCCAGGAAGGCCGCCGAGGTGACCGCCGCCTCGCGCACCGGCACGAGCTGCCCGCCGAGCACCGTGACGTGCCCGATCTTGCGCCCGGGTCGCTCCGGTTTCGCGTACAGGTGCACCTTCGCTTGCGGGTAGCGGGCCATCATGTGGTGCAGTCGCTCATCCATACCCATCCTCGGCGGGGTGTCGGCGCCTAGCACGTTGGCCATCACGCACGCTGGGGCACGAGGTGCGGTGGAGCCCAACGGATAGTCCAGCACTGCACGCAGATGCTGTTCGAATTGGGATGTCGCGGCGCCGTCGATGGTCCAGTGCCCGCTGTTATGCGGTCGCATCGCCAACTCATTAACCAGTAACTGCCCATCAGGCATCTCGAACAGCTCGACGGCCAGCACGCCGACCACTTCCAGCTCCACCGCCACGTGCAGGGCTAGCTGCTGGCCAGCCTGCGCGAGCTCGGTGTCCAGGCCGGGTGCCGGGGCGAGCACCTCAACACAGATCCCCTCCCGCTGCACCGTCTGCACCACTGGCCAGACCGCGCCCTGACCGAACGGCGAGCGGGCCACCAGCGCAGCCAGTTCCCTGCGCATCGCCACGCACTGCTCAACCAGCAGCGGGGTGCCTGCGGCGAGCAATTCCGCCACCACCCGGCGCGCGCTGGTGGGACTGTTGAGTATCCACAGACCCCGCCCGTCATAGCCACCACGGGTCGCCTTGAGTACGCACGGCCAGCCGTGCTGGGCGCCGAACGACACCGCGTCCTGCGGCCGGGACACCTCGTGAAACGGCGGGACCGGCACGCCCAGCTCGGCCAGCGTCCGACGCATCAGCAGCTTGTCTTGGGCATGGCGCAGCGCGTCAGGGCCCGGGTAAACCCGTACCCCCTCAGCAACCAGAGCCCGCAAGTGCTCGGTCGGCACGTGCTCATGGTCGAAGGTGACCGCGTCGCATCCCACAGCTAACCGCCGCAGCGCGGTCAGATCATCGTGCCGGCCAAGGACTACATCGGACGCCACCAGTGCGGCAGACTCGCCCGGCCCGGCGGCCAACACCCGCAGTGACTGGCCCAGCGCCACGGCGGCCTGATGGGTCATCCGGGCCAGCTGCCCAGCACCCACCATGCCAACAACCGGCAGGCCAGTACGGGACTCCACGAACCAGCGATCCTAGTGCGTGTATCAACGTGCCTTCGTGGCGGCTCTGTCATAGCAAGCCAGGCCATTACCTGTGAGAGAAGCTATGACGGTTACCTGTGAACTTGCCCAGCGGACCCGGATCCGTGCCTTCCGTGTCCAACAGTATGTGTTAATCATCACCGAAGGCGAGCTGCCCACGCCCGGTTTCGACGTCGACATCACTCAAAGCCCATTGAAGATCTTTCCTCCGCAGTTCAACTTGCCACTCCGCCCGCGACCGGGAATCTGGCCCCAAGTCATCACTCCTTACCTCGACGCCACCCCTTACCTCGACGCCGAAATGGTCCGCTTCCCAGAAGACCAGCCCACGGTGACGGTTCATCACACCGATGGCGCTGATCAGATCGACATTGAAAACTGCAGCAAAGAGCTTTCCGCCTTCCTACGAACCATCGGCGGAGATGCTGACCAGCCGTGCCCACAGGGAGCTAACGAGGCTACCGGCTTTTCGAACAAATTCAGCTTCGACGAAGCTTCGTAAACGTGGGGGCCAGAGCATCGCGGGCTCCATGACTTGTTCGTCCGTATCTGCCCGCACCCACAACTGAGTAACCTGAGGGTTTGGCACGTACCAACCACCGTGGCGAGACATGAGCAGGGGGTGATCGTGGCTCGGATCTTCATCAGCTATGCCACCCCGGACCGGGCGGTTGCCGACGAGGTGTCAGGTTGGCTGCAGGCGGCGGGCCATGAGCCGTTTCTCGATCATGACCTTCGTGACGGGATCAGTCCCGGGGAGGACTGGAAGCAGCGTCTGTATCGCGAGCTGCGCCGGGTTGACGCGGTGATCGGGGTGGTGACGAGGTCCTTCGTGGCGTCGGAATGGTGTTTTGCTGAGTTGGGAATCGCGGATTCGCGGGGGTGCCGGCTCATACCGTTGCACGCCGAGACCGGTGTGGTGCACCCATTAATGCAGGAACTGCAGTATGTGGACTATCACGCCGACCGCCAGCATGCCCGGGACCGGGTGCTGCAGACGGTGCGGCTGTTGGGTGACGGTGGAGCAGCGTGGCAGGAGGGCGACAATCCCTTCCCCGGGTTGGAGCCGTTCACCGCGGCGCTCAGCCAAGTGTTTTTCGGTCGCGCGGTGGAGGCTCGCGAGGTGGGCAACCGGTTGCGCGCCATGGGCGCCACCGGCGGGATGCTGGCCATTGTCGGGCCGTCGGGCTGTGGGAAATCCTCGCTGTTGAAGCTGCGGTGGTGCCGCTACTGGACAGTGATCCGGCATGGCTGACGGTGCCGACGCTGGTACCGGGCACCGATCCACTGCCTGAGCTGGCTCGGGCGCTGGCGGTCACCGCCAACCGTTTGGAGTTGGGCTGGTCGGCTAGCGACGTCCGCGGCAGGCTCGACGCCGGCGCCGATGGCCTGCGGCGCGTGGCCGACGACCTGCTGGCCGCCGCCCCTGGCACTTCGCAGCGGCGACTGCTGGTGATGATCGATCAGGCCGAGGAATTGTTCACCCGGACTACCCCGGCCGCCGTGCAGCGATTCGTCCAACTGCTGTGCGATGCGGTCGCTGGCCCGGTGGCCGTGGTGGCGGCTATGCGCTCGGAGTTCCTTGATGACCTCCGCAGGCTGCCGGCGCTGGCCGGCATGCCGATCGAGGTTTACGCGTTGGCCCCGCTGGACCGGGAGATGCTGCGCGAGGTCATCGACGGGCCCGCCAAGGTGGCCAGGCTGCGCCTCGATGACGGACTGGCGGCTGCGCTGATCGCCGACACCGACAGCGGCGAGGCCCTGCCGCTACTCGCCTTCACCCTCCGCCAGCTGGCTGATGGCCTGCCCGCCGGAGGCAGGTTGAGCCTGTCGCGCTACCGCGACCTCGGCGGCGTCCAAGGTGGATTGGCCCGGCATGCCGACGCGGCGCTCGCTGAGGCCGTACAGGCGAGCAGCCTGACTGAACGCGAAGTACTGGCCGGACTGACTCGCCTGGTCACCGTCGATGAGACCGGCCGACGCGGCCGGCGACGAATCAGGCTCACCAGCCTGGCCGAACCACTGCGTGTCGCGCTGCAGGTCTTCGTCGAGCGCCGCCTGCTGCTCAGCGACACCGACGACCACGGTCAAGTGTGGCTCACCGTGGCTCACGAGGCCTTGCTCACCGGGTGGCGTCCCCTGGACACTGCCACCGCCGACATCACCGTCGCCCTGCGCACCGCCCGGGCAGTCGAGCAAGCGGCCGCGGATTGGTACAGCGCGGGCCGATCCGAGCACTACCTCTGGGACCAAGAAAGGCTCACCGCCACCCGGACCACCTTGGCGATGGCCGGTGACAGCAGTCACAACCCCGCTGCGCCGCCGCCCATCGTCAAGCTCGACGACCAGGCCCACGCGTTCCTCGACGCCAGCGCCCAACGCGTCCAAGCAGCCCAGGAGCGCGAACGCCGCCGCCGCACCCGCACCATCACCGTGCTGTCGACCCTGCTGGTGCTCGCGCTGACCGCCGCAGGCCTCGCAATCTGGCAACAGCAACGGGCCCGCAGCGCCCAAGACACCGCCATCGCCCGGGGCATGGTGGCCCAGGCTGACCGGACCCGCGACCACGACCCCCGGGGTGCTCTTCAATTCGGTGTCGTAGCCGATCAGTTCGACGCCAGCCCGCAAACCCGCGCGAGCCTTCAGCAGACCCTCGCCTCAACCTCCCGCTTCAGGACTCTTCGCAGCCACACTGGCGCGGTATACAGTGTGGCGTTTAACCCGGACGGGCGCACCTTGGCCACCGGCAGCATCGATCAGACTGTCAGGTTGTGGGATCTCAGTGACCGGGACCGGCCCCGCCAGCTCGGCCCACCGCTGACCGAGCACACCGGCGTGGTGGAAGGGGTGGCGTTTGCCCCGGATGGGTATACCCTGGCCACTGCCAGCGCCGATGCGACCGTCAAGTTATGGGATCTTAGCGACCGGGATCGGCCCCGCCGGCTCGGCCCACCGCTGACCAACCACACCGCCGCGGTGACTGACCTGGCGTTCGCCCCCGACGGGCGCACCCTGGCCACCACCAGTGACGACCGGACCGTCAGGTTGTGGGATGTCAGCAACCGGGACCGGCCCCGCCAGCAGAGCCAGCTCCTTACCGGCCACGCTAACTGGGTGTTCGGGGTGGCGTTTGCCCCGGACGGACGCACTCTGGCCACCGCCAGCACCGACCAGACTGTCAGGTTGTGGGACCTCAGCGACCGAGACCAGCCCCGCCCGCTG
>JALZHU010000020.1 GCA_030860695.1 Actinomycetota bacterium | reverse complement strand
GATCCCGCCGTGATCTAATTCCGGCCGGCCCACCTGGTGGCAGGAAGGCGGCGGGACGGCCGGGGTCTGCAAGGAACAAGTGGACGAATCGCTCGGCTCGGGCTCGATCCTGGGCAGCACGGCGGTACCTTCCGGATCGGCAGCGTCGGGTAACGGCGCAAGTTCCACACCCAACTCGCTGACTAGGTGGGGCTGCACTCGACTGGTGGGCTGACTCAACCAGTAATGCGCCTCCACATAGACCAGGCACACCCGGTTTCGCAGCCATCCCTGACGCCGGCACGACCGGCACCGTCCCCTGCGATCCACCGGATGAGCAGCCAGCAGCGCATCCAACGCTGCGCCCGCCCCGCATCCAACAGCGTCAAACCCTCCCGCATTGCGCGAGGACTCCACCGCCCTCGTCAGGAACGTGCGCAGTGTTTACGCAGCAGGCGGTGCCTCGCCTGCGCGTTCACGTTCCTGCCGGGCGCGAACACCGGTACCGGCACGGTGATCCCCTTCTTGATCGCGGTAGTTGCTGGGTAACCATCGCCACCTGGCGAAAGCACCGGGAGGTCATCGCCGGGCCGTTGACGGGCCAGTGCGGTGACATCGTGGCGAGATAGCTGCTGGGGTGATCGACTAGGTGGCTACCGTTTGCTGACACCGTCAGGAGGTGGACCGATGGCTCAGGCACCGCGAACCCGGCTGGAGCAACGCGCGCAGACTGCACACCTGTCCGTCCGAGAGTTCGTTGATCGCTTCCACGCTGCTGCGATCGAGTGTGGGGAAGAAAAGGCCCATATCTCGGAACGTCAGGCGAAACGATGGCTTGCTGGGGAGTCCGACCTGCCACGTCCGGTGTGCCGCCGAGTGCTTGAGCACTGGTGGGCTGAGCCAATGTCGCGCCTGCTTGGGCCCCCCGACAGCAGCAGAGTCACGGTCGTCATGAACAAGGAGAAGCTGATTGTGAACGCCGGTCGGGAATCAGTGGAGCACGCCATCAAGGCGGCCTCGGCGCTCGACCCCTCCGCGCTAGAACATCTTCACGACGCCGTGCAACGCGCTGCCCGGGCGTACTACGTGACGCCGCCGCTGGCGATGCTCACCGACCTCGTCCGCCTTCGCGACACTGTGTATGAGCAGCTAAAGCGCACACACAAGCCGCGCCAACAAGCCGAGCTGTACCTACTAGCTGGACAATTCTGCGGACTGCTGTCCTCAGTATCCCTCGATTTGGGGCGAATGGATGTCGCAGAGACACAAGCACGAGCTGCCCACACCTATGGATCGGTGATCGATCATCAGTCATTGTGCGCGTGGGCACGGGCGCTTCACTCCAATGTACATTTGTGGTGTGGTCAACCGACGCAGGCGATTTCAGTCGCGGAGTCGGCGTTGACCGATGCCCCCCGTGGAACGGCGAGGGCGCGGCTTCACGCTGCCCGAGCACGCGCGATTGCGATGCTGGGCGGACGCGACGAAGCAACCACCGCTCTGGACAGCTCCAGCTATGAATTCGACGTCTCCGGGAATGATTCGCTATGGATAAGATAGGCGGAGAGTTTGGGTTCGATCGTGCGCGACATGCACTCTGCGTTGGCGCTACTTACGTTCTTCTGGGAAACACGACCCTCGCCGAAGCGGGTGCTACACGCGCGCTAAAACTACTCGCTGCAAGACAGCCGCATGAACGATGGAATGCTGGCTCATTGGCAGCGAGAGTCGATCTTGGCGCAGCGCGCTTGCTCGGTGGCGACCTCGCCGGGACCGAGGACGCGCTTGCTCCAGTGTTCACTCTGGAGCCCGAGTGGCGCACTCAGGCTCTTTCCAACCGAATCGTCAAGCTGGGACGTATACTACATACTGCCCAATACCGAGGAGCGGCGGAATGCAGACGAATCGGTGAAGCTATTGAAGATTTCACCGCTAACAGTCTGTCGAGGTCTGCTCGGCGGGCCATTGCATCGAGTAGGTAGCCGAGTTGCCGCTCAACGTCGCAGCGACCTGTAACCACTGCGGTTCGCATTGTCACTCACAAGATCGTGATCAGACTTTCCTCCCGCGGCACCAGCTCACCGATTACTGGGGCGCCGGGCACCTCGCCGGCCACCAGGAGGCCGCCGGAGGTCTGCGCGTCGGCCAGTAGCAGCAACTCGTCCTCCCCGACCCCGACCGAGGCGGCGAGGTGCGGGCGCACCCAGTCCAGGTTGCGCCGGGTACCCCCGCTGACGTAGCCGTCGGCCAGCGCCTGCCGGGCGCCGTCCAGATAGGGAATCGCGGCGGCGTTCAGCACCGCCGAGACCCCGCTGGCACGGGCTAGCTTGAGCAGGTGTCCGAGCAGCCCGAAACCGGTGATGTCGGTGGCGCACCGCGCGCCGGCGGCCACTGCGGCCGCGGCGGCTGCCGCGTTGAGTGTCGTCATCGTCGCGACAGCATGCGGGAAGACCTCGCCGGTGGCTTTGTGCCTGCTGTTGAGCACTCCGATGCCCAGCGGTTTGGTCAGCGACAGCGGCATTCCTGCGACGCCCGCATCGTTGCGCAGGATCTGCTGCGGATCAGCGATGCCGGTGACGGCCATGCCGTACTTGGGTTCCGGGTCGTCCACGCTGTGCCCGCCGGCCAGGTGGCAACCCGCGCTCGCGCATACGTCGCGGCCACCGCGCAGCACCTCGGCGGCCAACTTAAAGGGCAGCACCTCGCGCGGCCAGCCGAGCAGGTTCACCGCGACCACCGGGCGCCCGCCCATGGCATACACGTCGGACAGCGCATTGGCCGCCGCAATCCTGCCCCAGTCATACGGGTCGTCGACCACAGGGGTGAAGAAGTCCGCGGTGGCGATCACGGCCAGACCGTGCTGAATTCGCACCACCGCGGCGTCGTCGCCGTCATCTAGGCCAACGACCAGCTCACCGGTCGGGCCGGTCACGTCGGCGCCCACCAGCCCGGCCAGCACCGACTCCAGCTCGCCGGGAGGGATCTTGCAGGCGCAGCCGCCGCCGTGCGCGTACTGGGTGAGCCGGATCGCGGTGGCTGTCATAGCGACCACCGTAACTGGTGAGCTTTCGGCGACTCGGCGCACTGAGAGTGTTCATGACCGCTCCAGAGCCGCTGAATGCGCGATGATGGGTTGATGCGGACCTGGCGGGTGCAGCGGCCGGGGCCGATGAGTACGCAGCCGTTGTGTCGGGTGGAGGAACAGCCCCCGCGGCCAGGGGCGGATGAATTGCTGGTGAGGGTGCTGGCCTGCGGGGTGTGCCGCACCGACCTTCATGTCGCTGAGGGTGACCTACCAGTTCACCGGCTTGGTGTGGTTCCCGGCCACGAGGTGATCGGCGAGGTCATCGGGTCTGGGCACGGCGGGACCGGCCAGTTCGAGGTCGGGCAGCGAGTGGGCATCGCCTGGCTGCGCCGTACTTGCGGGCAGTGCCGGTACTGCACCCGCGGCTCGGAGAACCTATGCCCGCGGTCGGAGTACACCGGATGGGATGCCGACGGCGGGTACGCCGACTACACCACCGTGCCCACCGACTACGCCTACCCGCTGCCCGGCGGCTACTCCGACACCGAACTCGCGCCGTTGCTGTGTGCAGGGATCATCGGGTGGCGGGCGCTGGCCCGGGCGGACCTGCCGCCGGGTGGCCGGCTTGCCCTCTACGGGTTCGGTGCCAGCGCCCACCTCACCGCCCAGGTCGCCCTGGCGCAGGGCGCGGCCGTGCACATACTGACCCGCAGCGCGCAGGCCCGAGAGCTCGCCCTGACGCTGGGCGCCACCTCGGTGGGCGGGGCCGCCGACCTGCCGCCGGAGCCGGTGGACTCGGCGATCCTGTTCGCACCCGCCGGGGAGTTGGTGCCGTTGGCGCTGGCCGCGCTGGACCGGGGCGGCACCCTGGCGCTGGCCGGCATCCACCTGACCGACGTTCCGGTCCTGCGCTACCAGCAGCACCTATTCCAGGAGCGGCAGGTCCGCAGCGTCACGGCCAATACCCGGCAAGACGGTGACGACTTCTTGCGCTTCGCCGCCGAGCACCGGCTGCACGTGGTAACCACCCCTTACCTGTTGGACCGGGCTGATGCGGCCCTGACTGATCTTGCGGGCGGGCGGGTGCGCGGTGCGGCCGTGCTCATCCCTTGACATCAGCCCCGTTTTGTTCAGCACTGCGCAGGCAGTCGACGACCTCCTCGTCGGTGGTCTGGGAGAAGTCGCTGTACCAAATGCCGATCGCCCGGAGCACGCGCGGGGTAGTCAGAGCGATCAACTCATCGGCAGCATCCTGCAGCCCGCGGGCCCAATCGAAGGGCGCCACCGGGACGGCAAGGACGACCCGGGCCGCCCCTTGGGCTCGGGCAACCTGGCAGGCGGCCCGTGCGGTAGACCCGGTCGCGATGCCATCGTCGATCACCACGGCGGTCCGCCCGACCAGCGGGATGCGGGCTCGATCACCGCGGAACCGCTGGGCCCGCCGCTGCAGCTCGGCCCGCTCCCGCTGTTCCACGGCGGCCAACGCATCGGGGGTGACCCCGGCGCGACGGATCGTCTCGGGCACGAGAATGCGCACGTCACCTTCGCCTATGGCGCCCATGGCCAGCTCGGGCTGCAGTGGTACGCCGAGCTTACGTACGATGATCACATCCAGCGGTGCGCCGAGGGCTCGCGCCCCCTCTGCTGCGACCCGGACGCCGCCGCGGGGAAGGCCCAGGACCACCACGTCTTCGCCTCGCAGATGCTGCAACCGCTGTCCCAGCTGCCGCCCAGCGTCGGCACGATCGATGAACACCCGCGTCACCTCCGTTCACCAAGGCCCATTATCCGCCCGGGACCGGTACGACGGTGAAAGCTGTGGAAAGCTCGTCGGCGCCGCAGGTCGCGAAAATCTGGTACCGACCGGAAGCCGCATCCGAGCGGACGGTGGCGGTGCCGAATAGGTGCCACGGTTGGTGACCCTCGGGGTTGCCCTTCAGCGCACCGATGTCGAGCACCGGCGAGTGCACCGCGCCGAGGTTGTCCAGGCACGCCACATCGAGTGACACCGTGGCGCCCGGAGCGCCCTGCTCAGGCGATACCCGCAACCAGCTCACCCCCGGCGCCGGCATCGGCGGCTCCGAGGACTCAGCGTTGCGCGTCGGCGCCGAGAGGGGGTCAGTGGGGCTAGCTGGCATCGAGCTGGGTTCGGTCGGGCTGGGTGCCGCCGAGCAGGCTGCGGTGAGCAGCCCCAGGCTGATGATGCCGACGATGACGACACCGGTCCGGACGTTCATATCTGGCTCAGTATGGCGGAAGTAGCGCACGGCGGTCAGTGCAGCATGCTGGGGACGCGGTGATCAGCTCACTAATGGCGGCAGTTCTCCGCCCCGGCACTCATGCTGCGCACGGCATCGATGCCCGTGCGCTTCGCGGCATCAGCAACATCGACCAAGTCATGCGACATCACGCATGGGACCCATTCAGACCCGTAGGACTACTTCTGACCAGCTAAGACGGGACTTTGCTGGGACCCTGCAGGCAGTCCCACCAAGTTGACGATGCCCGTCAACGCAACAGTGCCTACTCACCAGTTTCATACCCTTTCACTGCCAGCTGGGTGCAACATTAGAGTGAACCGTCTTGTCACCATGCCAACCGATCAGTATGTTATATTTTGTGACTGTAGCCGGGTGGCCCACCTGAGACGTCTATCAGCGACGTATGAATGGATGTGGTTGGCAGCGGGAGGGGGCTGGGATGGCACGTTCGCCCTGGGTCGACCTGCTTACGCAACCCACCCATAAAGTCCACGCTCGCGGCAGCGAGTAGCAAGGCCGAGATCAGCGTCGGGCTAATGCCATAGGGAACGCATCATGAGCTGCTGGAGCGCGGGGCGTGTATTCGTCCTCATGGCTCTTGCAGAGACCGGCGAGGCGAGCTCATGATTCAGATTTGGCAGGAGACGTTGTATGCCGGCGTGCCATATGTGAGAGCAGTCGGGAGAGGTGATGTTGTCCGGTAGTCCACCACCCGAGAAAGTATGTAAAGATAAAAGTATGTAAAGATATATGGGCCGATTGATCCGGTGTTGTCCGAGGTGGCGCTGCGGCGGGTTGTCGGGGAAATCGAAGCACTGTGCCAGGGTACGTATTGTTCGAGCGATTATGATCCCCTGTCCGGATGCCTGCGAGGGGTACGACGAACTTCATGATATGAATGGTGGCCATGATCCGCTCCCTGCTTATCGACAATTACGATTCCTATACCTATAATCTGTTCCAGCTCATGGCGCAGGTTTACGGTGTGGAGCCGGTGGTTGTCCACAACGACAATCCTCGCTGCGTCGAGCTGGCCGACGAGTTGAGATGCGTTGTCATATCACCCGGGCCCGGGAATCCACATGATCCGCATGACTTCGGCATGTGCGCGGAGGTGCTCCAGCAGACGCAGGTGCCGTTGCTGGGGGTGTGCCTGGGGCATCAGGGAATCGGTGCAAACGCAGGCGCTGACGTAGCGCGCGCCCCGCAGGCAAGGCACGGTTACGTCAGCAAGGTACGACACACGAGCGATGAGCTTTTCCGTGGTATACCGCAAGGCTTTTCTGCGGTGCGTTACCACTCGTTATGCTTAAGTGAGCCGTTGCCGCCCGAGCTGGAGCCAATCGCATGGTCGGAGGACAGTGTTCTTATGGCGCTCCGTCACCGGCGGCTCCCTTTTTGGGGCGTTCAATTCCACCCGGAGTCCATCCTCACCGAATACGGGTCCCGGCTGCTGTGGAACTTCGGCCAGATTGTAGCCTCGCATCAGAAGCGCAGCGGCGTCGCGGCTAGCAAACGACTATACACCGCGCACACGCGAGAAATCCAGGCCCAGGCCGACAGCGCGGCGGTCTACTCCGCGTTGTTCGGCCGGTCTCGGCACACGGCATGGCTCGACAGCGTTCGCACCGATCTCGGCCTGGCCCGATTCTCCTACCTGGTCGAGGCGTCCGCCCAGCTTGGTGAGGTGCTGACTTATAGGCTGGCCGAAGGGAAGGTGTTCATCGAGGAAGTCGATGGTGCCGTGCATTGCATTCCCGGCTCCATATTTGAGGTGCTGGACAAGGAGATCAGCCGCCGCGTCATCAACACCCCCCAATTGCCATTCGATCTCGTCGGAGGGTTTGTCGGCTATTTCGGGTATGAGCTCAAAGCCGAATGTGGTGCCTCGGCTCGGCACACCTCCGACCTGCCGGACGCGGTCTGGATCTTCGCGGACCGCCTCGCTGTTGTCGATCATATCAACGACACCATTCATCTTGTGGCGCTCAGCGGCACCTCGTCGCAGTCGGAGAAGGCCGCCCTGCGCTGGCTCGACTCGGCCGAGGCAATCGTCCGGAAGATTGCCGGCTGCTGTGCCGCATGGGCCGAGTTCGATCAGCCCGAGAGCCCAAACCCCGGGGCGCTGCGGGCGTCCGCGGAGACCGCCCTGGTCCGGGACCGCGAGCAGTACCTCGCCGATATCCTGCATTGCAAAGAGAAGCTGCTCGCGGGCGAGACCTACGAGGTCTGCGTGACGAATACGTTGCTCTTTCCTCGCACGGTCGACCCACTGCGCTTCTACGCCCAACTGCGTCGACGGAACCCGGCGCCGTATTCCGCTTACCTCTCGGCTGGTGGGGTGCAGATCGCCTGCTCGTCGCCGGAGCGGTTCCTCAGGATCGACCGAAGCCGAGTGGTCGAGAGCAAGCCGATTAAGGGAACCCTGCCCCGGGGCTTGATCCACGACGAAGACGATCGGCTGCGGAGGTCGCTCGCGTCGGATCCCAAGACCCGCGCCGAGAACCTGATGATCGTGGACCTGCTCCGGAACGACCTCGGCAGGGTGTGCGAGCCCGGAAGCGTGCATGTACCCACCCTGATGCAGGTGGAGTCCTACGCGACAGTGCACCAACTCGTGTCGACGGTGCGCGGCCGGCTGCGTCATGACGTCTCGGCGGTGGACTGCGTGCGCGCCTGTTTTCCGGGTGGCTCGATGACCGGGGCGCCCAAGCTGCGCACGATGGAGATCATCGACGAGATCGAGACGCGGGCGCGAGGTCCCTACTCCGGCACAATCGGATTTCTGAGTTGCGATGGGACCGCGGATTTGAACATCGCGATCAGAACAGCGGTGTTCACCGAGAAGGACCTGATCATTGGTGCGGGCGGCGCGATCGTGCTCGATTCCGACCCGGCCGCCGAGTATGAAGAGATGCTGCTCAAGGCGATGGCGCCGATGCTCGGGTTGCCCTCCGCGAGTCTGACGGTGAGGTCCGGATCCTTTCGATGACGTGGTGCACTTGGACAACGACGGCGTGACGTCCATGAACCCAGTACGATCCGCCCGCATCAGGCAACCGAGGATCCCAACCCCGTCAACCTGACAATACCGACGACCGAAAAGAGCTCGGACGATACTCGAAATCACGCCCGTTCAAGGCGCTCGTCGCCCAAGTACAAGACGTCGACCGGCGTGGTGTCCAGGAAGGTGCGTGCGTCTTGAGGCGTGTCAACCATCGGTTTGCCGGCGACATTCATCGAGGTGTTTGCCACGATAGGAAGCACCCCTCGATGGGCCAGGGCGGTCAAAACATCATGTATGAACGGCTCCTGTTGAGCGGTGACCGTCTGCACCCGGCTAGTGCCATCGACATGCACGATAGCTGGCGCTCCGGTAGCAACCTCGTCCTTCGCCTTATAGGCGTACGACATGTACGGCGATGGCTGTTTGCCCTCGTAGAAGCGAGGCAAATCCTCCTCACGCACAATCGGTGCAATCGGACGGTACGGTTCACGGCGCTTGATCTCCTCGCTCAGGCGCACTCGGACGTCGTCGCTCGTGGGCAGGGCAAGGATCGAGCGATGGCCGAGCGCCCGGGGCCCGGACTCCGACGCACCGCTATAGACGGCCACCACCTTGCCAGCGGACAAATCGTCGACGATTGCCGGCACGCTAGCAGTCGTCGCTTCGATGCCGAAATGACGCCCTAGGAAAGGACTTGTGGTTGCCAGATGTCGATGACGCAACCAGATCGCTCCAACAGACTGGCCAGAGTCACTGGGCATAGCAGGAATAAAAATCTCTTCGAAGATGCCGGTGTTGGCCAGCCGACCGTTGGCCACAACATTCATCGCGCAACCGCCGACGATGGCCAGCCGGGGGGAGAGGTGGCGGAAGTTGGCGGTAACTCTAAGAAGCTCCTCCTCCCACTCCCGCTGCACAGTGGCGGCGAAGTCACGCCGAGGCCGATCGGGCATGCGTTCATATGTATCGGACAGACCGAAATGACGGCGCAGGTGATGGACACCCTCAGGGTGCATCCGATTGACCTCAGGCAGCATTTCCCACAAGCGCTTCGCTAGCTCAGCGTCGTACTTGCCGTACGCCGATAGCCCCATCATCTTCCCGGTATCCGACGCATGGGCCTTCATGAAATCTGGTTGAATCGTCATTTGCGCCGCCGTGCCGTAAATCCGCCCGGTCACGAACGTGTTGTCGAGCACCGCAATACGATCCAGCCGCCCGTGGTCGTATAGGTACATCGACGAGGCACCGTCTTCGGACCCGCCGTCGGCGCACAGCACAAGGCACTGATCGAACCGGCTGGGCATGGCTGTCCCGATGTGGTTGGCGTGGTGACCGGTGATGACCGGGATAATACGGCGTAAACCGACACGGATCGGCGCACTCAGGTCATACTTTGCAATCCATTTGGCAAGGAGGACTTCGCCGATGTCATCAGGAGTCGCGCCGACATACTCGAGCGCGGCATCGAGTACCTTGTCCATCTGCTCCGCCGTCACCGCCACGTGCTTCTCGCCAAGCACCCGTTCGGCCTCGAGGTGGATCAGGACGCGCTCATGGTTGGCGATAGCAACATTCGAGTCATGGTAACCGAAGTACATCGAGACAATGAATCCAGGGTTCGATGGGGACATGCTACCACTATAGTTGACTAGTAGGCTGCGTACTAGTCAACTATAGTGGTAGCATGTCCCATAGCCGTCCAGCTAGGACTGTTGCGTTGTATGGAACCGGGGCAGGCGAGATCATTGATCCCGGTTACTCGGATCACTGGGGCCGGCTTGGTGACGGTGGGTTAGGACTCGTGGGTTTGCTGCTTGCACGGTTTGGAATTTGTGGTGGCTGCGGTGGATGTTCTGGATGAATGCGTGCCCGGTACTGATCACCTATGCGCAGCGGACACGGGTAAGGCTGTATATTGGTCAACGTCACGGTAGCAGGCCAGAGCAAAGGACCACCGCACCACCATCATGATCACGGAGGAAACCCGAACCCGGCGAAATCAGACCTCGGCACAGCCATACCAGCAGCACGGCGACCCATCAACCCAGCTTACCCGAACCAGTCATCCACAAACGCAACAGTGCCCTTGGCGGAACCTATTTGCGTGGATCACTTTTTCAGTCTATCGCATTTGGTGTAGGCTCCGGATTGACGGATCTACGCAGTAGCCGCACGCCAAGTCCAGCGGTTCGGAATTAGTGCCAGTCGGAATGACTGACAGCATCATTGCTACGAAGGGACGACGATGGCTGACACCACCCATACCCCCGAACTAGAGCGCCTGCGCAGTGAGATTGATCTCGTCAATGACGCGCTGCTCGCACTGTTGCTGAAGCGGACCGAGCTCTGCCGGCGTGTCGCCGAGTACAAGCGCGATCACGGCATTCCTATGCTGCAACAGGAGCGGCTCGACGCACTACGGACGAGGGTACAGGAGTTCGCGGAGAAGCATGGGATCGACTCGACACACCTCGAAAAGATCTTTGACCTCATCACGACTGAGGCATGCCGGCTGGAGAACGAGATCATCGGAGCCGACGGCGAACAGGCCCCGACCGTGCTGGAAAACTGCGCCCGCCGTATCGACCACGTCGCCATCGCTGTTCGAGACATGGACGAGGCAGTGGCCATGTTTGAGCGGCGTTACGGCTTCACCGTGGTCGAGCGCCGCAAGGTCGAGGGCGAGTTCAGCGGCATGACCATGGTGACGATGCAGGCCGGAGGAGTCACCTTCGTGCTCTGTGAAGGGGACTCGCCGAGGTCCAATGTCTGTCAGTACATCGATCGCTTCGGGCCGGGCGTGCAGCACGTCGCCATCGAAGTGTACGACCAGCCGGGGCTGGTGGACGATCTGCGCGAACGACGGGCCGACCTGCTTACTGGGATCGTCAGTTCCCCGGGGCTCGACCAGACGTTTACCAGGCGCGACGCGAACACCGGCATGCAGTTCGAGTTCGTAACACGCACCAAAAATACCGGGTTTAACAACGTTAAGGAGTTGTTCACCGCGATGGAACGGGAGAACGTCTACTGATACGTAGTTGTTGAGATCGGGGGCTTCGTCATGTTTGATAGGCAGGATGTGGCTCTGCGGCGCCTGGGTCAGACGGCGGTGGAGAGGTCGACGCAGGCCGCGTTGGGGCGGGTTACTTATTGATGGCTTGAACATACGCGACCTAACGATCTTCGGTCTCTCCCAACAGCCGCGCTTTCACTCTGAATGATCACTGCGTCCGCATAGTGACTGCGTCGCGGCCAGTATGCCGGGTTCATCGTCCCTGGGACCGGCGATTCGGCTCCGAATGGCACTTGGCGGGACGCTCAGAACCCGCCATTCGGCTCCGAATGGCGGCGGACGGGTCATGCGCTGCGGGGGAGAGGGAGCAGCCGTTCCATAATGTGGAAGTGCGGCTGTAGTTGTACTAATTCTGCGAACATGCCCCACCAGTCGAGTACGAAGCCGCCTTCCCTATAAAGAATGAACCACCCGACAAGGCACGGAATCATTGTCAAGGACCACATGGACCTTCTAGCCCGGGTAAGCAGCGACGACCTCATCAGTTGGTGGCAACGCGAGGACTACCCGCCGGCGATCAAGGCTTGCGCGGTGGGCGTCGGCGTGACGACCTTGTTCGCCGTGATCGCGAATCGGTGTCGGGCTGTTGAACGGAGGTTGATCATTTTATCTTCGCTCGATCAATACAGAGTTTCTATGCCCTGAGATCGTCAGGTTACAAGAACCACTTTTCGACGCGCTGGCGCGCTGCTTGCGACCAGGTCAAACCCTTCTTGTGTCCGACAGATTGGGAGGATATGAGAGACCACAGCTGACACTGTCTCGTACTGGAGACGTATGAACTTTTCGGCAATTGGAAGGTAACGACTCCACTCGGGGCGCACGGAGGTGATGAGCGTAAGGCGCTTGCTGAAAAACTCCAGAAATGGAAATTGGTAATAAGTGCTCGAGGGTACCCCAAAAGCTAAGACGCGCCCGTCCCTGCAACAAAGCCGCAACGCCGTAGCAAGTGTCGCATCCTGGCCACCGACGGCCTCGATACAGAGATCGAAAGACGATACTGGCAGCACGTCCTCCTCCTCGACAATCTCGTCAAATCCAAAGGCTTTCACGTTGCTGACAACAAACCGAGGATCAATGCCAATGACTCGTCGAGCTCCCCGAGCCCGGGCGGCTAAGCCAAATAAAAGTCCGATCGGGCCAGTCCCCACACTGACAACTGTCTTTCCATAAAGATCACCACATCGATCCAATGCGAAGAGTACGGTCGCCAAGGGCTGGATAAGTGTTGCAATGGCAAGTTGGTCATGATCCCCTAACCAACCTCGACCCAATCTGTGGCAGTGATCGCGGCTGGACACATATTTACCCTTTAAGCCAGAATGCTCTTTAGGAATTGCCAACACCAATTGACCCTCCAACGCCCGCTTAGGATCACGGCAGACCACGCCGACGCACTCGTGGATCGGGAAGCCCGGCAGGGCGCCCTCGGACCCCGGACCCCGCTTGAAGCTTTGGATGTCAGTGCCACAAATCCCCGCAGCTAGAAGCTCGACCTCGACCTCCTCAACTTCAAGGTCCACAGGGATTGCGACCTCGACCTTTTTAAGGGTAGATGGGGAAACCAGGCGATAGGCCCACGTCCTCTTTACCATGACAGCCATCCTGTAAGCGAAAAATAGGCAGTCTTGAACATAAGCCACAGTGTATTGCTCCAAGCCGGAGGGGACGACGCGGGGTGGGTAGCTCAGCGCGGCACTGCCAAGGAAACTGATGTCCCTATGGATGTCAAGCTGCTGAGGACTGCGGGAGACGCACAGCCCTCACCTTACCCGTGCATTGTGGTGTTTACGCAAGGAGACGGCGCGGACCGATCAGGCCCAACGGTCGCCGATCCCATGGGTCGCTCTATGGTCTCCGCGGGAGACCTATGGTCTCCGCGGGAGACTAAAACCTTGCGCTTCACCGTAGTTGATCTTGTTTGCGCCACGCGGGGTTCAGATATGCAAAAGTTCCTGGTACCCCGCACGCCGGGACCGCCCCCATTCACCCTATCCCGGAGCACCGCGCTCATCAGCACACCAATGAGACCTGATCCGGACTAACCGACTAACCACCACAGGGGTATCCACGGCTTGAAGACCCTGCCACCCACCACAGCCAAGATCATCCCGCCACTCCGCACCGACCCCGAAATCCCAACATAATCACATGATCAATTTAAATTAAAGGGTATTTCCCCTTCCCAGATGACCGCTTGCAGCTTCGCTCGATATTTGCTAATCTTGCCTTATGACATCTGATTATAATATTGTGGACTATGCGGGTTTACAGGTCGCATTCCAACCGAACCTGGAAGGCGGCGGACGCTACTTCGGTCAAGATTTTGTCCCACTTGTCA
Organism: Actinomycetota bacterium; assembly: GCA_030860695.1. GTDB lineage: Bacteria > Actinomycetota > Actinomycetes > Mycobacteriales > Pseudonocardiaceae. The sequence continues at coordinate 23,087 of JALZHU010000020.1, read as the reverse complement.
GAGGTATCTTCGGCAAAGTTGGCCGCCTGTTTGAATGTTGTGCAGGTCCGGGCTTCATCGGATTCTCGCTCCTCGCACACGGACTCTGCGAAAGCCTTGTACTTGCCGACATCAATCCGGCAGCCATTGATGCAATCAACGAGACCGTGCAACGAAACAGATTGCACGACAAGGTTACATTTTATCTGTCTGACGGACTCTCTCGGATACCCAAAACGGAGCGGTGGGATCTGGTTGTTGGTAATCCACCGCATTATTCTTCTCAGTTATCGAGCACGCCTAGTCTGATTACAGATGATAACGATTGGCGCTTCCACCGGAGATTCTACCAAGAAGTTGGGGCATTCCTCGCTCCCGGGGGATCGATCCTTATACAGGAAAGCAGCGAAGGAAGCGTGCCAAAAGACTTTCTGCCAATGCTTGCCGATGGGGGGTTGGACCACATTCGAACTCTATGGTATCGCGAGGGTGTAGCCGGACCAAGCATCTATTACATCTGGGCCCAAAAATGCTTGTCCGGATTGATTACCTATAGCCACACTTCGCAGGTCACTGTTCCATTGATGGATGCTCCATCTTCACCCATTACGCTGTCCGACATGGCCTTCTATTCGATTCGGTTGGCTAATCGCACCAAAAGGCCATTGCAGGTCCACTTACTCGATGAGGTCCGATGTAGTCAACTTTGGGCACTTGAGCGCTCAATCATAGCTCCCGAGAAGGACGTGGAATTAGGACCCATGTCTTTCCGTCCAGGACATTACACATTTGTAGAGTGCAGCAGCGGTGCCAAGCTTGGCGCTTTATCTTCTATGCCTGGTCCTCATACTACTACAGCCGCATCTTGTGAGGTCTGAGGTGTTGCCGTTCTCCTACCTCGTAGATGCCCTTCGAACTCAGTCGGATGGACCCTAGACGAGTCCCATCTTTTCAGGTCGAAGGGCATCTAACCTATCCGACACCCATCACAACCGCAATTTCACCGGTGGATCCAGGCTCAGTGGAGGGCGGCTCGCGTGAAGAACAGATTCGATCGATCAATAGTCCTCGGCGGTCAGGGCGCGGTCGGGCAACTCTTCGCGGAGCTGCTGCGCTCCCAAGGCGAGGTGACGCTGGTCGACCTACACCGGGGGACGCCGCGGCCCGGCACGTCATCGATGGTGGCGGACGCCTGCCGCCCGAGCTCGCAGCTGATCGCCGAGTTGGCCGAGGCGGACATCGTTGTCATCGCGTTGCCCGAGCACGCTGGTGCCGCGGCAGTGGAGGCGGTCGCACGGCACATGCCGCGAGGGGCGCTACTTACAGAGACACTGTCGGTCAAGAGTGCCATCGCGCGGGCGCTGGCGAGCGCCGCTGAACGCTACGACCTTGAGGCACTCGGCGTGAACCCTATGTTCGCTCCCGACCTCGGCTTTCAGGGCCAGCCAGTCATCGTCGCTAAGGTGCGGGGCGGCGAGCGGTGCCGCCGCCTGGAGATACTGATCGACGGTCACGGAGGACGGCTCGTTTCCTTGTCGGTGCAGGAGCACGACCGGCTCACGGCGTCGCTCCAGGTCGCCACGCACGCGAGTGTTCTAGCTTTCGGGTGGGCCCTGCAGATCCTGGATGCTGATATCGGCGTAGTGGCGGTAGCGGCGCCCCCACCGCATCGGACTTTGTTGGCGCTGCTCGCGCGCATCGTCACGGGCACCCGGGAGGTGTACCGCGATATCCAGTTTGCTCATCCATACGCCCGTGAAGTCCGCCAAGCGCTGCTCGATGCCCTCACGCATCTGGAGGATGTCGCCACGACCAAACCGGCCGACCGATTCGATGACATGCTCGAAAAAATCGCCGGCTGGCTGGGTCCATATCGGGAACGGCTTACCTGCGACTGCGCGAATCTTTTTGCGCGCCTCGCCGAATCCCAGGCCCCGGCGCCGGACCGAGGACCCGTTTAACTCGGCAGCGAATCGAACGGCTGAGCAGCACTCTGACCTGGGCCGCCTCGTCTTTTCCGGACAGCTATTTTTCGCACGGCCTGATCAACCACATCACCGCCCTGCTCCCGCGAGCACCCTGACGGCGACGAGACCGTGGCCGCACGGTTGCTAAGTTTGAGAGCTAGATCGAGACAGAACTGAGGCCAGTTCCACCACCTTTGGTAAAGGACCAGTGGGTCTGGATGATTTACCATCGATCGCCATCATTTCGATAGACCTCGGTACAGTTCCATCGCTCCTCTCCGTCCTTCCCATAGGAGACGTAGTTGAACGTGAGAACCGCGGCTTTCCCGATTGTCTGCACCTGGGGATTGGTCAGTTCGTACCTCTCGAGGTCCAGCTTACCACGCAGCCCTTCGTAGTAGCGGGTCAGTTCCTCTAATCCATCAATTCTCCGACTTATCCACGGATCGAAGTACACGACGTCTGACGCGGAGATTTCAAGGAACCTAGAGGGATCCCCCTTGATCCATTGGTCGAGCGCAGCGCGCTCCATGGCGATGACAGTGGCGGCAACTTCTTGTTCGCTGTTGGCATTCACTTCTGAACCTCCCGCAATCGCAATGCCGTGACCGTGGCTTTCCCAAATGCTCGTCCCTAAACACAAGAGTGAAGCGAACGCAAGTCAAAGCCCACTATTAATCTTCTGGAGCTTCGAACAGAAGGTGCGGCTCGCCACCGGCGCGATCGACGAGGCGCAGGAGATGGCGATCGTGCGCGCTTTTCGAGCTCCAGCTGCTAACGAGCCGCGACTACGACTCGCAGACCCTCCTCTTCGTAATCCTGACGGATGACACGTACCTCGGCGAAAGCTCCGGATCGACGAGCTGCTGCCCCTCAAGAGTCGCAGGATCGGCCAGCTGTACTTGATCTCGTCACGCCTGGTCGTGTCGAGCTTTTTTGAACTCGTTCGTGAAGACATAGAGCTGCTTGTTCTGTGCACTTGCCTCCAGCTGGGGATCCTGGTCCCTTGTACTTTGAATTGCCATTCTTGATAGAAGTCAGCATTTCCTCGTGTAACTCGGCGTAGGTGAGCCAATAGCAGGCATCCCTAATGGTGGCCTTGATCGCGTGGTATGTCATGAATCTGTTATGGCGATTATTCTCAAATGCGTAGCCTGACATGTGGTGGCCGGTAGTGCCAGTCAGAACTATCTCGTTGCTCGAATGCTGGGAATGCGTGGGAGGCCTCCCGGAGAAGTTAGTGTCGGCGATCGATCCGGAGACCAGGAACCGTATTTAGCGCCGCTGGAGTAGCGGTGTTTCAGGGCAGAGCTGTCCGGACTTCCGGAGAATCGTACTTAATCAGTATTCTGCACAACAAACACATATGAAACCCCATAGCGTGCATCCCTCGAAGGGCGACCTGCCTCTTGCGGAAATTACTGAACTCTAAAGTACCAACCGGTTGATATGTACTCAAAGAAGTTCACCCTAATGAGGCCGTGGTCGGTCGGCCTGGGGCGCTATCAAGTTATTGGATGTGGTGGAGAGGCTGTTGGGCTGTGTGAAGCTTGGGTAGGCGAGGTTTATCAGGCCGAACGCACCGGGCATAGCCGCACGCCGGTCGGCGCGCGGCCTGTTAGAGACGACCAGGGGAGCCGATAAGTCCAGCGCCGTCATCCCTGCGTCCGGCCCGGGCGCTGTGGTGAGCACGGGATGACGCACACCCGGTGGGGCCGGGGCTGAACGAAGATCGCACCTTCCAGCTTGGCCAGTCAGCCCAACGTGGTCGCGCTCATGCTGGCCGCCTTGGACGCCGCGCACGGCTACCCACCGCGAGCCCCCTACGGCCGGGTCCTGTCTACGGCGGCGATCGGGCAGGTGCCGTATGCGTGGGTGGCGCAGACCCGGCCGGGTGGGCGGGTACTCACCCCGCGGGGGAACCGCGTACCTCAATGGCGCCTTGCTCTCGCTGAACGTGGGCGAGGAGGGCACCGCGAGGCCATCTGGCGGACAACGTGGCGTCTATGTGGTTACGCGACCAACGCCTTCCTCTCAGGTGGGTTTGGGAATGCGTCTACGACGATGACAAAGCCTTGGCTAGCCACACCGGCATCCACCCCCGTCGGGTCACCGACGACTACCACGCCGCGTTGGCCATCGGCCTGCTGTGCCCCGATGCGAATACCGCTACCGCCGCGTGGCGGGTGAATCCGGCAAGTATACCGTGTGCTTCCTCGACCCGGCATCCCGATCCTGGCCAGCATCGACTACACGCCCAGCACCGACATCTACGAAGTGAATCAGCTGGGTCCACGCCAACTCTGGAAGAAGTGGAAACGGCCTACACCTGGTGGATGCAAGCCGGCAGCCCAACAGCACAGCAGTGGTGTTTCACGATCACACCCCAGGCCAACAGATAGGTCTAGTCATAATTTCAGCCAGCCAGGCAGCGAACCCGCCGACTCCACCAGGCGACCGATCCGTTGACGAACTGGACTCCAGTCTCGGGTGCGTCCGTGGCTGCACAACGCCATAGGTAATAGATGGGCTGTTGTGTTGGTGGATCACCGGCTGGGGCATGCTGCGCTGGTGCGTCGTTATCACTGTCGAGTGTCTCCGCCGAAGTCCGGCTTTGCTGGGTTCCGCGTCCCGCCGGAGGTGATCGCGACCACAGCTCACACGACGCCTCCGCCCGATGCGCGGACTCAAGACCAAGCGCGCATCCGATTTAGGCGTCGTCGCGGTGCCATGGGTAAACACACCCAAACAGACTCAACGGGCACCCTTGGTACGAAAAAATGACTCCTTGTGGTCACCATCATATGAGTGCGCCACCGGTGGGTGATGCCCAGTATCGCGCGGTCCACCGTAAACTCCAATCCTGGGCCAGCGACATTTGGGGGAGGGTGCCATCATTCTGATACATCACTGATCTCATGACCTTCAGTGCAGATCCGGCGGGAGAGATGGTCGCTGAGTCGGAAGCCGAACTAGCGGGCCAGCGCCTCCAGGTCTGGTACGTGGCGACCTCCCAGCAGTCATTTCCGCACGAACACCCCTCATTCTGCACCACCTATCCTGCTGCGCATTATGCTTCTTTTCTGGCGTGACTGTGCGGCGCGAGGACACGGCGAAGCCACTGAGAGGAGTCATCGTCACTGACGACATCGCGCGGGTCATCCGGCCGCTCCCCGGATCCGTCGACCGGATGTGGTCATCTGACAAATGTCAGGTTGCACGCAGCGTCGGGGAATATTGTGCAGACAAATAATTGGAACAAGGAAGATGGTGGGCATGCAGAGCGTACAAGACGTCACCTATGAGCTTCTGAGAGAGTTCGGCCTGACGACTATCTTCGGCAATATCGGATCCACCGAGTGTCCCTTTCTTAAGAATTTCCCGTCGGACTTCCGGTATGTGCTCGCCCTCCAAGAAGCATCGGTAATCGGGATGGCGGACGGGTTTGCCCAGGCCACGAGTCGTCCAGCCTTAGTAAACGTCCACGCTGGACCTGGGATGGGCAACAGCATGGGTGCCCTTCTGACGGCGTCACAGAACAAAACTCCCCTCATCGTGACCGCTGGTCAGCAAGCACGCGAGATGGTGCTGATGGAATCTTTTCTGACGAATGTTGAAGCCACGATGCTCCCTCGCCCCTGGGTGAAGTGGGCCTACGAGCCATCGCGAGCCGAGGATGTGCCCGCCGCTTTTATGCGTGCGATTGCCACGGCCCTTCAGCCGCCCGCAGGTCCCGTCTTTCTCTCTCTTCCTCTTGACGATTGGGATAAACCGTCCGTCGGGCCGACGGCGCCGCGGACGGTGAGCCGCCGCGTTGCTCCCGACCGTGCTCGCTTAACGGAGTTCGCCGATGCTTTGTCGGAGGCATCGTCACCCGTCCTGATCTACGGCGCCGCCATCGATAGGAGTGACGGCTGGAGTGAGGCTGTTACTGTTGCAGAGGCGCTCGGCGCCCCGGTCTGGGCCGCACCCATCTCCGAGCGTGTGTCGTTTCCCGAAAATCATCCCCTCTATTCAGGCGAATTGCCGGTCACCATCGGTTCGCTCTCGCAAAAGCTTGAAGGCCACGACGTGGCACTTGTCGTTGGCGCTCCGGTATTCCGCTATTACTCCAACGCGCGCGGTCCCTACTTGCCGAATGGGATGCGACTCTTGCACATTTCCGACGATCCAGTAGAGACGGCACGAGCTCCCGTCGGCGACAGTCTGCTGGGAGATGCCACCCTGTCTCTCGCTGCCCTCGCGGACTTGCTCGACAAGCGCAAATCAGAGACCGAAAGGGTGCAGGAAAAAGTTGCGCATCGGGTGGCGCCCCACCCGTTAAACCGAGCAAAAATGTCAGATGGTGGCCTTTTGACCGCCGCGCAAGTCTTCAACGCTCTCAGTGAAATCCGACCAGTGAATGCCATTTTGGTCGAGGAATCCCCATCGAATCACGCCGATCTTCATGCGTGCTGGCCGATCATTGAACCAGCTTCATACTTCACCGCCGCCAGCGGAGGGCTCGGTTTTGGCCTCCCGGCATCGGCGGGCATCGCGCTTGGCGAGCGCGAGACCGGCCGCAACCGCCCGGTGATCACGATCATGGGCGACGGATCGTTCCAGTATTCGGTTCAGTCGCTCTGGACCGCGGCGCAGCAGCATCTGCCCATTGCGGTCATTGTTCTGCGCAACTATGAATACGCCATCCTCAGGTCGCTTGCGGTGTTTGAAGACATCCCGAACCTTCCCGGTCTGGACCTCCCCGATCTTGACATCGTTTCCCTAGCAAAGGGCTATGGCTGCGATGCTGCCCGCCTTGGCGATCTCGACGGCATCAAGAAGACTACAGCGGAGGCCTGGACCAAATCGAAGCCTACGGTGCTGGAGATCCCTATCTCCCCCCAGGTGCCACCGCTCTTCTGACCCGAATCGGCAAGCAGTGGTGCGACATGTTCCACGGATTAGGGTTGAGTGCAGCACTGTCAAGTTGACCTACCGCCATGAGGCAGGAAGGTTATTCAGTTGTGCCACGAACGTAAGGGGAGCTGCCGTAGGAAGTTTCTCTGATGCGGTGCTGTGCAAATGATGAAGCGGTAGTGGCCCTTCGGCATCGCTCTACGTGAAGAGATGTCAAATCACCTCAAACTGCATTAGTTAGCGCCTGTTGTGGTGAGCGTTGAGGAAAAGCGCACGTGATGCGTCAGATGGGATCGTGAGGGCGACATTGTCAGCCACCACCACAGCTCCGATGCGCAGCCAGCCCAGAGCCCGGATGATTCACTCCAACATCGCACCCATCTGGAGGTGCGTGGGGCGGACGGCAGCTGAATCACCTCAATTGCGTCCTGCTTCACGCTGGCGATGGCTTACTCGGCCGGCAAGCGGGCGTCGAGTTGGTCGGGCTGCAGGTACGGGCGACCGCGGACTCCAGACCGACCGCGCAGCCAGAATCATCACAGCCGGACATTCGTGCAAAACATCTAATGCGGGCACCACCAACTCGGCCGAGGAACCAGTGAACTTGCAGCCCTGGACGCCTCCGACGAACTGGCCCCGGCGATCTGGCCAACCCGGAAATCAACCTTGCCTACCCCAGCTTCGCACAATCCAACAAACCCTGACAGTGTCTTCACGACACTCCTGCCTCGTCACTTTTTGAACTCGTTCGTGAAGACATAGAGCTGCTTGTTCTGCGGACTTGCCTCCAGCTGGGGATGCTGGTCTTTGTACTTCGTATTGCTATTCTTGATAGAATCCAGCATTTTCTCGTATAACTCGGCATAGGTGAGCCGATAGCCGGCATCCCTAATGGCCTTGATCGCGTGGTATGTCATGAATCCATTATAGCGACCCTGCTCATGCGCGTCGCCTGATAACGCGTGGTCGGTGGTGCCAGTCAGGAGTATCTCCCTCGAACGTTGAGAAAGCTTCCTGGTCCCCTTCTTTTTCGAGAAGCTGGAGTCGGAGAGCGTTCCGGAGAAGCAGGAGTCAGAGATGACCGTCAGGTTAACTCCGGCCCCGATGCCGTCGAATAACTCCCTCAGTTCGTCGTCGATGATTAATCTGGGGTAGTCGTATGGACAAATGGCCTCATCATACCTTCCTTTTTTACGATACTGTCCCTCTACCACGACAGCCTCGCTCTCTTCCTCGTCGCCACTCACATCCTCGGTGAAGAAGCCGTGCGAAGAGTTCGTGAAGACGAGGACATCGCCTTTTTTGGCGCCCGCCAGGAGATCTTTGATCCCCTTGAGTATGTTCGCCCTGGTCGCATCCATATCGGTAAGGAGGGTGACGTCTGCTACGGAAAAGTCGTAGTGCCTTACTAGGAGATTCGCCCAATCATGGGCGTCGTTCACGCACCCCTTCAGATTCAAATTCGAGAGCCCCATCTCTGGTGCGCTGCGGTGGCCGTAGTCATTGATCCCGACACAGAACGCCTTCTTCTTCGTCATGATAGCCTCTTTCGCTCCTTAGCAGGACCCCGCATGGCGCCCACGTTGAGGGTGATCGTTTGAGTGATGGACGTTTGCTGTGATCTTGCTGCTCGCGGGGCGTTTAAGTGCCTGCGCGGCACTGAGCCGGTGGCGAAGGGGACGAAAGTGCGGCGATACAGTATGCCAGCTAAGCTGGCCAGGAACCGTTGAACGCCGCTGGAGTGGCAGCCCTTCATGGCACGGTTGTGCGGGCTCCGGAGGATCATACTTAATCGGTATTGCACAATAAATACGCATGAACCCATGCGTGTGTTCACTCATAGGTGTGACCCCACTTCTGGAGGGACATCACTATGCTCTAAACGTACCAACCCGTTGGTTCATAGCCAAGAAGTTCGCCTCACGTGGCCAGGGTCGGTCCGCCTGGTGCACTGTCAGTTGTTGGTGTGGTGAGAGGGGCTGTTGGGTTGTGTGAAGCTGGGCTAGACGAGGTTGTTGATCTCCGGGTTGGTCGGATCACCAGGGCCAACTCGTCGAAAGCAGCCAGGACCAATGCCACGTAACATAAGTTGATCAAGGTGCTGTGCTGCGGTTCGGCGGTCGCGACCAAGGTCACCGTCGCTGGACCGGTGGGGTGTGGGGAGGCGTCTTGGAGTGTGCCGAGTGCCAGTGCGATCACGCAGGCACGCACACGGTGGGGTCGTGATGTGCTGCGCGAGATGGCCGGTGACGAATAGGCGCAGTTTCTCCGTCTGCTCATCGGACAGGTGTGGCGCATTGCCTGGATGTGTCCTGAAGCGCCAGGTCTCGATTTCTGGCGTCCTCGACGGTGAGACCGTCCGCAGCCTGCGCCCAGGCTATGTCCAACACCATCAGCAGCTCACTGCGGCCCTGCTAAACGCTATTAGTAAGGACCGGCTCGCCCAGTTATGGGGCAGTCAGGGAGGTAACGTTGTCTGGTAGTGCTGATATTGTTCTGCCGTTGTCAGCCGCTCAGCGTGAGATTTGGTTTGCTGAACAACAGTTGAACACGGCGAACCGGGTCTATAAACTTGGTAATTATATAGAGATATATGGGTCAATTGATCCAGTGTTGTTCGAGACTGCGCTGCGGCGGGTTGTCGAGGAGATCGACTCCCTGCATGTCCTGTTCGTCGAGGGCAGCGACGGACCGCAGCAGGTCGTCAAGCCGTTGTCGAAGTGGCTGATGCCGTTCGTCGATGTCAGCGAAGAACCTGATCCGCGCGCGGCTGCCCAAGCATGGATGGTCGCCGACGTGGACCGGCCGATGGATCTGGCTCGTGGCCCGCTGTTCAGTTACGCGCTGATTAAGTTGAGACCAGACCGGTTCTTGTGGTATCAGGGCTACCATCACATTGTGATAGATAGGTTTGGTTTTGCCCTTGTTGCGCGACGGGTGGCTGAAGTTTATACGGCGCTGACATGCGGGCTGACTTGCGACCAAAATGTGTTTGGTTCGCTGCGGCAGCTGCTGGACAGTGATGCGGCTTATCGCGCGTCGGAACAGTTCGCGCGGGACCGGGAATATTGGATGAAGCGTTTTGCTGATCGGCCAGAGCCGGTCCGCCTCGCTGGTCGGCCCTCGGGGATGCCCGCAAATTTTGTTCATCGAACAACCTCTTTGCCGCTGTCCAGGGTGGATAGGTTACAGGTAGCGGCGAGCCGGGCCGGAGTGCAATGGTCTCGAATTGTGATTGCAGCGATGGCGGTTTATGTGCACCGTCTGACCGGTGCGCGGGATGTGGTTGTCGGTTTGCCGGTTACGGCTCGTCCAGATCCTGTGCTGAAACGTACACCGGGCTTAGTGTCCAACGTGTTGCCGCTGCGGTTGTTGGTACGCCCGGACATGAGCCCGTCCGAGCTCATAGAACAAGTAGCAGAGGAAGTCCGTGCGGTACTAGCGCATCAACGTTACCGAGGGGAGGATCTTCATCGGAATCTTGGCCTACCTGGTAGTATCGGGACATCTTTTGCGCTGGTAATCAACATCATGTCTTTCGACTACGATCTGCGCTTTGGTGGGCATCGCACCGAGATGCACAGTGTTTCTCTAGCGCTGATCAGTGATCTGGTAATAGAGGTTTTGGGCAGGAAGGATGGTTCAGGGTTACGTATTGGCTGGCAGGCGAACCCGGAAGTCTGCGGCGCTGACGATCTGGCCGCCCATCAGAAACGTTTTCTGAGTTTGTTGGAAACTATCGTAGTCGCTGATCTGGATCGGCCGATCAGTCAGATCGTCATTCTGTCTGCTGAAGAGCGCGCGCGGTTGTTGGTCGGCTACAACAGCACTGCTGTGGAGGTGGCGGAGACCACATTTCCGGTGTTGTTTGAAACTCAGGTACTGGCTGAGCCGGAGGCGGTGGCGGTGGTGTTCGAGGACATCACCCTGACCTACAGCCAACTCAACAAGTGCGCGAACCGGCTCGCCCACGCGCTGATCGCCAGCGGCGTGCGCCCCGGACAGATCGTGGCGTTGGCGCTGCCTCGCTCACCCGAGCTGGTGGTGTGCATCTTGGCGGTGCTCAAGGCCGGAGCTGCTTACTTGCCGGTGGACCCACACTACCCGCCCGCGCGGATCAGCTTCATGCTTCACGACGCACAACCAGCGTTGCTGCTGACCAACACCCAGACCGAAGGCGGTCTGCCTGACACCGACCTGACTGCCCGCCTGGTACTGGACGACCCCGACACCGTCGAGCTGCTGGCCGGTTGCGCGGACACTGATCCCACCGACGCCGATCGCACCACCCCCCTCACACCCGCGCATCCGGCGTATGTGATCTATACCTCAGGCTCCACCGGCCAACCCAAAGGTGTTGTGGTCTGCCATGGGGGCGTGTCCAGTTTTGCCGCAGCCCAGATCAAACGCTTCGACATCAGTGTCCACAGTCGGGTACTGCAGTTCGCCTCACCCAACTTCGACGCGTCGTTCTCGGAGCTGTGCACAAGCCTGCTGTCCGGCGCCGCGCTGGTAGTAGCCCCCCCAGAAAAGTTGGTGCCCGGAGCGGCGTTGTGCGCGCTTGCTCACCGGCAGCAGGTGACACATGTGACGTTGCCCCCGTCGGCGCTGGCGGTCCTGCCAGCCGACGGTTTGCCGCCGACGATGACGTTAGTTGTGGCGGGTGAGGCATGCCCGGCGGAGCTAGTAACGGCCTGGTCATCAGGTCGACGGATGATCAATGCTTACGGTCCCACCGAGGTCACCGTGTGCGCCACCATGAGCGACCCACTGTCGCACGCAACCCAGATGCCCCCGCCGATTGGCCGGCCGATCACCAACGTGCGAGTGTATGTGTTGGATGCTGGTCTGCAGCTGGTTCCTGCGGGTATGGCGGGTGAATTGTATGTGGCGGGACGGGGATTGGCCCGCGGTTATCTGCATCAGCCCGGTCTGACCGCAGCGCGGTTTGTGGCGAACCCGTTCGGTCCGGCGGGGACTCGCTTGTACCGCACGGGGGATCTGGTCCGCTGGCGCGCAGAGGGAGAGTTGGAGTTCCTCGGCCGGGTCGATGATCAGGTCAAGGTACGGGGGTACCGGATTGAACCAGGCGAGATCGAAGCAGTCCTGACCGCCCACCCCCAGGTGGCTCAGGCCGTCGTCATCGCCCGCGAGGACCGACCTGGAGACCAGCGGTTGGTCGCCTACGTGGTCGCCGCGGACATCGCCGACCAATCCCGCGACGACCCCACAGCGGCTCGTGGCACTGGCGTGCTGATCGGCGTCTTGCGGGAGTTTGTGCGGGTGCGGTTGCCGGAGTATATGGTGCCCGCGGCGGTGGTGGTGCTTGAGCGTTTGCCGTTGACGCCGAATGGCAAATTGGACCGTGCCGCCTTGCCCGCTCCAGAGCTTCGGTCGGTCGAAGGTGGTCGCGCACCCAGAACACCACAAGAGCAACTGTTGTGCGAGTTATTTGCTGACGTTTTAGGCATGGCTAGTGTCAGTGTTGATGACGACTTTTTTGATTTGGGTGGGCATTCGTTGTTGGCGACCCGGTTAGTCAGCCGGGTGCGGGCCACCTTGGGTATCGAACTGGGACTGCGTGCCCTGTTCGAGACCTCGACGGTGGCCGGGCTGGCCAGGTGTCTGGATGATGCGGGGCAGACAAGGTTGGCGTTGACGGCGTGTGAGCGCCCTCATGTGGTGCCGTTGTCGTTCGCACAACGCCGGTTGTGGTTTTTGCACCAGATGGAGGGTTCCAGCGCAACGTACAACATGCCGTTGGCGTTGCGCCTGTCCGGACAGTTGGACCGCCCAGCGTTGCAGGCTGCGTTGGGTGACGTGGTGGCCCGTCACGAGAGCCTGCGCACGATCTTCCTCCAGATCGACGGCGTCCCCTATCAACAAGTTCTCGATGGCGAGGCTGCCTGTCCTGAACTGCCCAGCACCGCTGTCAGCCACACCGAGTTGCCCGAGGCGTTAGCGGTTACAGCTCGGTACAGGTTCGACCTTACTGCTGAGCCGCCAGTGCGGACCCAATTGTTCGACCTGGGACCTGATGAGCATGTGCTGCTGATGGTGATACACCATATTGCATGTGACGGCTGGTCAATGGCGCCGTTGTCGCAAGATTTAGCCGCCGCCTACACCGCCCGTTGTCAAGGCCAGGTACCGGGGTGGGCGCCGTTGGCGGTGCAGTACGCCGATTACATGCTGTGGCAGCACCGCCTGCTCGGTGACCAGGCTGACCCGGACAGTCTGTTCGCTACCCAGGTGAGGTACTGGACCGAGGCGCTGGCGGGGCTGCCCGAGCAGCTTGTGCTGCCCACCGACCACCCGCGCCCGGCAGTCGCCTCCTATCGTGGCAGCCATGTGACCGTCCGGTTGGATGCAGCGTTGCACCAGGGGCTGGTAGGTCTGGCCCGCCGCGGCGGGGCGAGTGTGTTCATGGTGCTGCAGGCCGGGCTGGCCGCGTTATTGTCCCGGCTTGGTGCGGGCAACGACATCGCGGTGGGCAGCCCGATCGCCGGGCGTACCGATCAGGCATTGGACGAGCTGGTCGGGTTTTTCGTCAACACGCTGGTGTTGCGTACCGACACCTCCGGTGACCCTGCCTTTATGCAGCTGCTGGCGCGGGTGCGGGAGACCGCGCTGGCGGCCTGGGCTCATCAGGATGTGCCGTTCGACTATCTTGTCGAGGTCCTCAACCCGACCCGGTCGTTGGCGCACCACCCGCTGTTCCAGGTCATGCTCGCGTTAGAGAATGCGCCCGAAGCCGACTTCAGGCTGCCCGGGTTGCGGGTGTCCGCCGTGCCGACGTCGACCGGGACGGCCAAGTTCGACTTGAGCTTTAGCCTGTCTGAACAGCGCGGCCCCAACGGCGCCCCGGAGGGCATCGACGGGGTCGTCGAGTATGCCAGCGACCTGTTCGACCCCGCTACCGTCGAAGCGCTCGCCGCGCGGTGGGTGCGCTTGTTGGAGGCGGTGGTGGCCGATCCGGACCGGCCGATCAGCCGGATCGACATCCTCACCGCCGAAGAACGCCAGCGGGTGCTGGTCGACTACAACGACACCACCCGCCCGATCTCCCCCACCAGCCTACCTGTGTTGTTCCAAACCCAGGTGCAGGCCACACCGCAGGCGGTCGCGGTGGTGTTCGAAGACACCTCATTGACCTACGCGCAGCTCAACGCGAAAGCGAACCGGCTCGCGCACGCGTTGATCATCCAGGGCGTGGGTCCTGAGCAGATCGTGGCGTTGGCCTTACCCCGCTCACCTGAGCTGGTGGTGGCAATCCTGGCGGTGCTCAAGGCCGGCGCTGCCTATCTGCCCGTGGACCCGGACTATCCGGCTGCGCGGATCGCCTTCCTGCTCCACGACGCCCACCCAGCGTTGCTGCTGACCACCAGCCAGACGGAGGGGTGTGTCGCCGAAGACATCGCCACGCCGCAGCTGGTACTGGATGACCCTGACACGGTGAGGATGCTGGCCGGGTGCCCGGACACCGATCCCACCGACACCGACCGCGCCATGCCCCTCACTCCCGCGCATCCGGCGTACGTGATTTACACCTCGGGCACCACCGGCATCCCCAAAGGTGTCGTGGTCTGCCAGCACAGTGTGGCGAATTTGTTTTCCAACCATCGTGACAGTGTGTTCGCGCCGTCGGTGGCCAAAGCGGGAGGGCGTCGGATGCGGGTTGCGCAGACGACGCCGTTCTCGTTCGACGCGTCCTGGGATCAGCTGTTATGGATGTTCGCCGGGCATGAGTTGCATGTCGTCGACGAGGTCACGCGGACCGATCCGGATCGGTTAGTGACCTACGTCGCCCGGCAGCACATCGACTATGTCGATGCCACGCCGTCGTATGTGCAGCTGCTGGTGTCGAAGGGGTTGCTGAATAGCGGCCGGTGGGGGCCGGTGGGAATTGCGGTGGGCGGAGAAGCCGCTTCACAGCAATTGTGGGACCACCTACGGTCGGTGAGCGGGGTTGAGGGGTTCAACTTTTATGGGCCGACCGAATGCACCGTCGATGCGCTCATGGCGCGGGTAGGCCACTCGCCCCGTCCGGTGGTGGGGCGGCCGATCACCAACACACGGGTGTATGTGCTTGATGCTGAATTGCAGCCAGTACCCCCTGGGGTGACGGGTGAATTGTATGTGGCTGGGATGGGGTTAGCGCGGGGATATCTGCGTCGGCCTGGATTGACCGCGCAGCGGTTCGTGGCCGATCCCTTCGGCCCGCCGGGGACTCGGATGTACCGGACGGGGGATGTGGTCTGCTGGCGCACCGACGGGGAGCTGCAGTTCGTCGGCCGGGTAGACGACCAGGTCAAAATCCGTGGTTTCCGCATCGAACCAGGCGAGATCGAGACGGCACTTGTCGCGCATCCAGATGTCGCGCAGGCCGCGGTTCTCGCGCGAGAAGACCGGCCCCACGACAAGCGGCTGGTCGCCTATGTCGTGCCCACCGCAGGCAGCACCCCCCGCCCGGAGGTGCTGCGCGAGTATCTGCGCGCGCGTTTGCCTGCCTATCTGGTGCCTGCGGCGTTTGTGGCGCTGGACGGTTTGCCGTTGACACCGAATGGGAAGCTGGACGCTACCGTGTTGCCCGCCCCCGAATACGACGCAGCCGGCAGTGGGCGAAGGCCGCGCACCCCGCAGGAGCAGCTGCTGTGCGAGGTGTTCGCCGACGTGCTGGGCCTGCCCGCGGTCGGCGTCGAGGATGACTTTTTCGAGGTGGGCGGGCATTCGCTGCTCGCTACTCGGGTGGTCAGTCGAGTGCGGGCGATGTTGGGCGTGGAATTGGCGGTGCGGGCTCTCTTCGAGGCACCGACGGTGGCCGCCTTGGCCGCACGGTTAGACCAGGCGGGGCCGGCTCGGTTGGCCCTGACCCGCCAGCAGCGCCCGGATCGGCTGCCGTTGTCGTTCGCGCAGCGGCGGGTGTGGTTCCTGCAACAACTGGAAGGCCCCAGCCCCACCTACAACATGCCATTGGCGTTGCGCCTGTCCGGTGACTTAGACCGCCAGGCGCTGCAGGCCGCGCTGGGCGATGTGGTCACTCGGCATGAGAGTCTGCGCACGGTCTTTCCTCAGGTTGAGGGCGTGCCATACCAGCAGGTGCTGGAGGCCGATGCGGCCTGTCCACAGCTAGTGGTCATTGACACCAGTGAGACCGAGCTGTCTGAGATGTTGGCCGGGGCGGCCCGGTACGGGTTCGACCTTGCTGTCGAGCCGCCGATACGGACCATGTTGTTCGCGCTGGCACCGGATGAGCATGTGCTGTTAATCCTGATGCATCACATCGCCGGTGACGGCTGGTCCATGAGCCCGCTGTCAGCCGACCTGGCCGCCGCTTATGCGGCGCGCTGTCAAGGCCAGGAGCCGGGGTGGGCGCCGCTGCCGGTGCAGTACGCCGACTACACGTTGTGGCAACACCGGCTGCTGGGCGACCATACCGATCCAGACAGCCTGTTCGCCACGCAGGTTGCCTATTGGACCGACGCTCTGGCCGGGCTGCCCGAACAGCTGGCGCTGCCCACCGACCGCCCCCGCCCGCCAGTCGCCTCCTTCCGCGGCGCTCACCTGACCGGTCGGTTAGATCCCCCGTTGCATCAGGGGTTGACGGGTCTGGCCCATCGCGGCGGGACCAGCCTGTTCATGGTGCTGCAAGCCGGGCTGACCGCGCTGCTGTCCCGGCTGGGCGCGGGCACGGACATCCCGATAGGTAACGCGATTGCCGGGCGCACCGATCAAGCGTTGGATAATCTGGTCGGGCTTTTCCTCAATTTGCTGGTGCTGCGCACGGACACTTCCAGGGATCCCACCTTCACACAGCTGCTCGCCCAGGTGCGAGAGACCGCACTGGCCGCCTACGAACATCAGGACGTGCCCTTTGAATACCTCGTCGAGGCCCTCAACCCCACCCGGTCACTGGCTCGTCAACCACTGTTCCAAATCGGATTCGGGTTATACAACACCCCCCAAAACGACTTTGACCTGCCCGGACTGCACACCAGTCTCGTGCCGGTGTCGACCGAGACCGCCAAGCGCGACCTGAACTTCCTCCTGTCCGAACAACGCGGGCCAGACGGCAGCCCCCAAGGCATCGACGGGTTCGTTGAGTACGCCACCGATCTGTTCGACCCCGCCACGGTCGAGACGCTCTTCGCTCGCTGGGTGCGCCTGCTCGACGCAGTGGTCGCTGATCCGGACCGGCCGATCAGCCGGATCGACATCCTCACCCCCACAGAACGCCACCGTCTGCTAGTCGACTACAACAACACCACCCACCCGGTGGCCCAGACCAGTCTGCCGGTGTTGTTCGAAACCCAGGCGCAGGCCACACCGCAGGCGGTGGCAGTGGTATTCGAGGACACCACACTGACCTACCACCAGCTCAACACCAAAGCGAACCAGTTAGCACGAGCGCTAATCAGCCGGGGCGTGAGACCTGAACAGATCGTCGCATTGGCGCTGCCCCGCTCACCCGAGCTAGTGGTGGCGATCCTGGCAGTACTCAAAGCCGGCGCCGCCTACCTGCCGCTGGACCCGGACCACCCCACTGATCACCTGGCATTCATGCTCCACGATGCCAAAGCGGCCTGCCTGATCACCGTCTCCACAATGTCAGACCAGCTTCCCGAAGTCGGCGAGCTGACCCGGTTAGTGCTAGATGACACCTCCACCACCGAGGAACTCGCGACCCTGCCCCACCACGATGTGAGCGACGGAGACCGTGCGTTGCCGCTGCTCCTGGACCATCCCGTCTATGTGGTCTACACCTCCGGATCGACCACGCAGCCTCAAGACGGCGTGGTGATCCCCCACCGAGCGACGGTCAACTACCTACAATGGATGCAAAAGACGGTGCCACTAAGCGCGTGCGACACGGTGCTGCACAGCACGTCATTCAGTCTCGACGCCTCGATCTGGGAACTATTCGCACCACTCATCGCGGGGGCGCGGCTACTGCTGACACCCCCTGGCGCCTATCGCGACCTCGGCGCGATCGCCCGGCTGGTGGCTCAAGGCGGCGTCACCGTGCTGCAGATGGTGCCCTCCCTGCTCCCGCCGCTGCTCCAGCAACCGGCCATCGAGCAATGGCACGCCCTGCGGCGGCTGTTCTGCCACGGCGAGGCCTTCACCCGACACCTCGGGGAACAATGCCATAAGCGCCTGGAATCAACCACCATCTACAACCTCTACGGCACCACCGAAACCTGCATCAATGCCACCTTCCACACCTACCGAGACACCGACGCTATAACCACAATGCCCCTCGGTCGGCCAATCACGAACACTCACGTGTATGTGCTAGATACTGGCTTGCAGCCAGTACCCCCAGGGGTGGTAGGCGAACTGTATATCAGTAAGACGGGATTGGCGCGGGGTTACCTGTGTCGACCTGGATTGACCGCTGAACGGTTCACGGCAGACCCCTACGGCCCGCCGGGTGGACGGATGTACCGCACGGGGGATTTGGTCCGCTGGCGCACTGACGGAAACCTGGAATTCGTCAGCCGCGCGGAGGACCAGATCAAGATCTGCGGATTCCGTATCGAGCCGGGAGAGATCGAAACCGTGCTGACAGCACACCCGGACGTCACACAAGCCACAGTCATCGCACGAGAAGGCCAACCCGGCGACAAGCGACTGGTCGCCTACGTCGTGACGGCCAACGGCAACGGTTGCTCACCGGACTCGCTGCGCGAATATCTGCGCCAACGCCTGCCCAACTATATGATCCCCACCGCACTGATCATGCTGGACGCCTTGCCGGTGACACCCAACGGCAAACTCGACCACGACACACTGCCCACACCCAAGCCCGACTCAGCCGACAACGGCCGGGCGCCCAGAACACCACAAGAACAGCTGTTGTGCGAGCTGTTCGCCAAGATGTTGGGTCTCCCCGCAGTCAGCATCGACGACAACTTCTTCGAATTAGGCGGGCACTCACTATTAGCGACCCGGATAGTCGCCCAGATACGAGCCACATCGGGTATGAAGTTACCACTTCGTGCCCTATTCGAGGCGCCAACGGTAGCCAGCCTGACGCACCGACTCCACATGGATACTAAGTAGTGTAGTTAACAAGTGGCTCGGCCTCGCCCAGGAAACGCCGGGCGGCGGCGAGGTTGTCGGCCGCCTTCCAGGTGCGGGGATGGTCCTCGCCGAACACCTCCCGGGCTCGGGCAACAGTGTCCGTGCTGAGCTCCCGCGCCGCCTTGAGTTCGACAAGGTTGTTGGCGCAGTTCATGGTGATGAGGCGGTCATTGCCGAGTACCCGCCGCGCTCGGGTGAGGCTGTCCTCGTGCAACCGTCGCGCGGCGTCGACCTGGCCGAGCGAGTACAGGTCGCAGCCGAGTCGATCAGCCGTGTTAATGGTGGCGGGATGGTCGTTGCCGAGTACTCGCTGTCGGTGGGCGAGGACGTCCTCATGCAGGTGTCGGGCTGCCTCAACCTCGCCCAGCTCACGCAGGTTCGTGGCGAGCCTACTGGCCGAGCGCTGAACGTCGATGTGGTCGTCGCCGAGCACCCGCCGCCTCCGGGCCAGGGTGTCTTCATTGAGCTGCCGGGCCTGCTCGAAGGCGCCCACGAGATACAGGCAGGTCGCGAGGTGATGCGCTGCGTGCAGCGTGTCGGGATCGTCGTCACCGAACACCCGCCGACACCGAGCGAGGGTGTCCTCGCCGAGCTGGTGGCGTGGTTATAGGGGCCAACGTCGACGAGGATGCCGACGTAGGTATAAACGCTACGCAGGGTGTGCCGGTGATCTAGTCCGAGCTGTTTGCGCCACTGCCGGTGGAGATACTCGGCGAGGCCCCGGGCCGGGCGGATGTCACCGCGGCTGTGCAGATGCCAGACGGCGCGGCAGGCCAGCTCCCGCAGGTCGGAGCTGAGACTGGTGGCCGGGTCGATAGCCAGCAGGTGGGGCAGAATGCGCGCCCAGCCTGGCCAGCGGGCTGGGTCCCGCCCGTCACCAGGATCCGCCTTGACCAGCAGGGCCTCGGCGTAGGCGCGATAAGCGGTGACGCTGTCGGCGGGGAGCTGGTTGCGGAGGACGGCTTGGGTGAGCCGGTGCAGCTGCAGCCCGCGACCGACGCGGGCCAGGCCGAAGCTGCGGATCCGCCCAAGACTGCGGTGCGCCGCCACCGGGTTGGCCACCGCGGCGGTCAGCGCCTTGAGTTCCGGCGGCTGACTGTGATCGGCAGCAGCGCTGGGCCGGATCAGGACGTCGGTGGGGATGGGTTCCGGGGCGAAAAATGCGCCGATGCGCACCAGCGCGAGCGCGGCCGGGTCCACCTCGGCGAGACGGTCGGTGGACACCCGGCGCGTGGTGGAGTCAGGCCCAGCTCGACCGCTAGCGCCGCGAACTGTTCGCCGATCAGGCCGGTCTCTTCGGCGCTGACCCACCACACCACGTCGTAGGCCCCGGCATAGCGATGCGCGTACTCGATCGCCACCTGGGTCTTGCCCACCCCGCCCACGCCGTGCAGCACCTGCACCCCGGCCGTCCCCCCGGTCCGCAGCCGCTCCCGTAACTGCACCAGCGTGGCGTCCCGGCCGACGAACCCCGGATTGCGTGGCCCGACGTTCCACACCGCCGGCAACACCCCCGGCAGTCGCGGACCCACCTCTCCGCGGCCGGTCAACGCCCTCCCCTGCCCACGGCCGGGAAACGTGGGTTGCCGTCCGGGCGCGCGGGGCCTCGCGCTGCTGCAACCAATCGTCGCGCCGCTTCGGCCTCGTCCACATCGAACAGTTCGACACGGATCAGCGGGCGCAGCAACCGTGGCACGACGCATGGCTCGACTTGCACCGGCATCAACCGGTGCCCGACCTCGTCGTTCCTGATCAGCGCCGAAGCCCACTCCTCGGTGGTGTACCGCAGGTCCTCGAAATACGCCGGGGAAAGCAGCGCCACCACCCGGTTCGCTACACCCAGAGCGTCGTGCATCTTGGTGACAAAGTTGTCCCCCGCGGCCCAGTCCCAGATATCCAATTCCACGGTGTACCCGGCTTCGATCAGATGCCAGGCGACCCACTCCGCCCACGCCTGATCCCGCCCAGCGTGACTGATAAAGAAATCCACTCCCGTCACGCCCTGTCCGCCGGTCACCGGAACAGCATGCTCCGGTTATTTGTCGCCGTCACGGTTCGATCGGCAGTTCCCGCACGTGGATCCGCGGGGTCTGGAGGAGGATGACGACCGCGGTGCAGTGCCTCACGGACGAGGTCAAGGACAACTGGAGGGCGGCAGCAGCCAGTGCGCCGACACAGCAGATATCTGCGTCTAACGTATGCTTATCTGCATGAGGACGACCCTACAGCTTGATGACGACCTCGTGGTGCAAGCGAAGATCAGCGCCGCGCGTAGCGGGCGGACGCTGAGCCAGGTGATCGAGGACGCGCTCCGGCAAGCGCTCGCCTCTCATGCCGAGCCCACCCGTCGACGAGCGTCGGTGCCCACCAGCCCGGGGCGTCCGCTACCGGGCGTGAACCTTGACGACAACGCCGGTCTACTCGACCTGATGGACCGCAGTCGGTGATCCTCTGCGACGTCAACGTCCTGGTGTGCGCCCATAAAGAAGGCGTCGAACGCCATGACGAGTACCGAGAATGGCTAGAGCACGCCATGAACGGCGACCAGGCGTTTGGCGTGTCGGATCTCCTGCTGAGCAGTGTGCTGCGAATCGTGACTCACCCGCGTGTGTTCGATCCACCCAGTACCTGGGATCAGGCCAAGGCGTTCGCCGACGCTGTCCGGTCCGCGCCCTGCGCGGTACCCATCACTCCAGGTCCTCGCCATTGGCAGATCTTCACCGAGCTGGCGGGTAAGGCGGGCGTTCGCGGCAACCTGGTGCCGGACGCCTACCTGGCTGCATTGGCGATCGAGTCCGGGTCAGAGTGGATCACCATGGATCGCGGCTTCGCGCGCTATCCAGGATTGCGCTTCCGGCACCCGCTCGCGCCTGCGTGAGGTTCTGGCCGGCCAGCACATGCGCCTCGCTCGTGTCCTGATGGATATCCAGCGCGGCGTTGGGCCGTTCGTGCGGCCCGGTTACGCACCGCCGGACCGACCATGTCCCTGCCAGTGAGTCGCTACTGTGTCCGGCCACACAGTAGGGGAAGCAGTGAGCGCCATGGGTTACCAAGATGATGACAAGGTCGCTAGGCGGCGGATGGCGCCAACGCTGGCGGTGTTGCGGTCGCCGACACCCCGGAGGGGGTGAGTGCGGAGATGTGCCGCCGCGTGTTGCTTGCCGCTGCCGGGATCGCCGTTGCGGGCCGGCCATTGCAGGACATTGGCGAGCTGGTCGGCGGGCTGCCCGGGCCGGCGCCGGTCCCGCTGCCGTCCCGGATCGTCGAGGTCCATGTGGCGAAGGTACGCGACTCACCCGGGAGCCGGCATCCTCCTCGCCACCATCCATTGCGTGCAAGAAGATCAGAGCGAGGCGTTGCCGCTCGTGCTCCTTCAAGCGCGTCCGGCGCGTCCGCCAGCAACGCGGTCATTGACTGCGACTAGGCGAAAACAGCGCAAAGCCCGGCCGCCGACCGTCCGGACGTGGATCGGGCTCGCTTCCTCGGCCTACGGGTCCTTGGCTTCGTGAGGCCGTACCTCGACCGCCAGCCGCAAGCGGTGGCGAGATCGATCAGTTCCCAGCGACCCGGCGACGGCGGGTCGCGGTGTCTTCGTCGAGCTGCCGGGCCGCCTCGTGCTGCCCAACGTCCGCAGGTTGCCGGCGAGGTTGCTGGCCGAGCCCAGGGTGTCGGGGTGCGCTCCACTCGGCGGGGCTGGCGACGAGCACGGGGCTGGCGCGGGAATAGTGAGCAGGGTGAAGGGGTAGGCGATCCGACCGGCGAAGGTCCGGGCGTCGAACGGCAGCAGCTGGACCTGCATGTTGTGCAGCCAAGCCATCTCCGCCAGAGAGTCCAGTTGCTCGGCCGGGACGGCGGAGCAGGATCACACTTGACCCGGCGGCTCGCTGAGAGCAAGTAGTGTGCAAAGTCGGTGTCTGCAGTGATCAGGATGCAGCTGTCCGCACCGCCCGCGGCGAGGACCCGCCCCGACAGGTAAGCCCGCTGCGGCTCAGCTCGCGATGCAAACGCCCGGGCAGCCACCCGCCTCGGAGACGCCTCAGAGGTGCGGGCCGCGCTGCGGCGAGCAGCGGTGGCGCTCGAACGGCAGTCCCGGGAGTGCCCACCTGATCATCACTTCTACTTTGAATGGGACTAATTCGAGATCTACACAGGCAC
>JALZHU010000430.1 GCA_030860695.1 Actinomycetota bacterium | reverse complement strand
ACAGAACTCCTGGTAGAACGGCGCTTCAGCACCGCTCGATCTACCAGGAGTCCTCCATTACCAGCGGCGACACGCCGTCACAAGATCAGTTGCTGCCACAAGATCAGTTCAGGAACAGGCTCTGAGGTCCATGCGGTGCAGTACGCCAGCAAGATTCCGCAGTTCCGCCGGTATCTTGTCGCCACGCGCGTCGCGCTATCCGGCGAGAAGGGTGACCCACTGTGGTGTGGCGTCGGCGAGATCTGGCTGGAAAACGAAAAAGAGCAGATCGAGTCGCTGCAGTCCAGGGAGTTCCTGGCGGCCAGCCGCGACGAGCCGAATTGGGCGGCCTCCTGGCGCAGAGTGCAGCTGGACACCACGGCCCATCCCATCCTTAGCGGGCCCAAGGAGACGCGCGATAGCAGCATGGTCAAACTGCTGGTCCTCTCCAAGCGCAGGGAGGGCCTGCCGCTAGACCGCTTCCGCTCCTACTGTCTCGATACCCACGCCGCCAAGGTGCTGGAGCTACCGGGACTGCGCCGCTATATCCAAGGCCACGTGAGAGATGGCGCCTACGCAGTCGGAGAGGCAATGCTCGACTGCGTCGAGCAGCTGTGGTTCGACAGTGTGGACGCCGCGCTCGCGGCGCAAAGCTCGGTACAACAAGAAATCGTGCGCGCCGACTACCGACTCTTCACAGAAGAGCGATACATCCACACGATGCTCGTCCAGGAACACTGGATCATCGGCCCATAGCCCCGACCATACGACAGCTAGCTAGTGGTACCAAAAACTGTACCACTAGGGAGTTAGTCGGCGGCGCCGGATACAGAGAGTCGCCCATCCTGCACGGCTCTTTCCGCCGGCCGCGATCAGATGTGCCACGTGATGATCCGGGCAGGGTTTCAACGGCGGTCGGCCGGAAGGTCCGCCGGCTAGTCCTCCGTGACGCCCCAACGGCATGGCTGGACACGGACGGAGTCAGCAAAAAGTCAGCAACCGATCATCACAAGTCGCTACCAGGCCGCCCGACGTGGCGATCCCCGAGCACGCCACAGCACTTGTTTGATACTGCGCATCACGCTCTACGCGCGTTCGGGACGAAGAGGCCGTGGGTTCAACCCTGCCACCCCGACCCCGCAAGTCGCAGTTCAGGAGTCTTCACCCTGACCTCGGCCTCCTGGATGAATCTGGTCGAAGTCTGGTTCGGCATCATCGAACGCCAAGCCATCCCCCGAGGCAGCTTCCGCAAGTGTCAAGGGTTTCAACGCCAGCATCCACGCCTTCATCGACGGTGGGAACGACCGCTGCCATCCCTTCGTCTTGCACCAGACCGCTGAAGAGATCCTCGCAAAGCCGACCGCAAGCGCCGCCGGTGGCGGCGCGGACCTGGTGACGTAGCTCATCGGCCGGTCGACCGGGAGCACGACGCTGGCGCGCGGCCCTGGCGGGCCGTGCTCGGTTGCGGCCCGGTCGGACGGCCTAACATTAACATTAACGGAAAACGCGCCGCCGCAAATATTCAATTATCTAAATGTGGCCGCCGAAGATGATTTCACACGCAGTGGCGGTTGCTGCATGGCTGGCAGCTCACTGCTGGTTGATCGCGTAAGTGTCGCATGACAAGACGGGCTATTGGGCGGTGATGTCTACCCGGATGGTGTCATCGTTGTGGAGCAGGAACACCGAGTCCTGTCCGTGCCGCCAATCCTTGGGAAGCAGCAAGTATTTGTCGGGGGAGTGCAACAGCAGCCGAAGCCCTGTACCGCTCCAAAACCTCATGTGTGCTGGTTGACCTGCTGGTTTAGAGGAAAGATGGGGATCAGACACGATGATCGATCGTGTGTCTGCGACTCCTCTATCTGATCATGGTGTGCCTGTTCCGGTGGCTGGCGGTCCTGGCGCGCAGCAAGTCGGCACTCGCTGCCGAGCTGCTGGTATTGCGGCACGAGGTCGCGGTGTTGCGTCGGCAGGTGGGCCGGCCACGGCCCTCGTGGCCGGATCGAGCGGTCCTGTCCGTGTTGGCCCAGCTGCTGCCACGACAGCTACGCAGTCACCGGCTGGTCACACCAGCCACGCTGCTGGCTTGGCACCGTCGCCTGGTCAGCCGTAGGTGGCAATACCCGAATCGGCCAGGTCGTCCTCCGGTGAACGCCCAGATCCGCGAGCTGATCCACAGGCTCGCTCGAGAAAACCCACAGTGGGGATATCGCCGAGTGCACGGCGAACTCGTTCGCCTCGGCTACCAGCTCGCTGACTCGACCGTCCGGCGAATCTTACGTGCCCACGGCGTCGGCCCGGCGCCACGCGACAGGGACACCTCGTGGCGGACCTTCCTGCGTACCCAGGCCCACGGGTTGCTGGCCTGCGACTTTTTCCACATTGACACGATCTTCCTGCGCCGCCTGTCCGTGCTGTTCGTGATCGAAATACGCACCCGTCGGGTCCATATCCTCGGGGTGACCGCCCACCCGGCGGGGCACTGGGTCGCCCAGGCCGCCCGTAACCTGGCCATGGATCTGGGCGATCAGATCAGCTTCTTCCGCTTCCTCATCCGGGACCGGGACGCCAAGTTCACCCCGAGCTTCGACACTGTCTTCCGCAGCGAGAACATCACGGTCATCACGACGCCGCCGCGTACTCCCCGCGCGAACTGTTACGCCGAGCGGTTCGTGCGCACCATCCGCGCCGAGTGCACCGACCGCATTCTGATCTACCACCAACACCACGCCACCAGGGTCCTGTCTGCGTACGCGCGGCATTACAACGATCATCGGCCACACCAGTCCCGAGACCAACGCGCACCCAACGACAACCACCGCCCAACTGCCCTACCAGTCCCCGGCCCATTCGACGCCACCAGGTACTCGGCGGCATGATCAACGAATACCATCCTGTCGCCTGACCCACTCAACGAAACAGCAGGTCAACGACCTAGAACGAGTTTCGGAGCGGTACAAGCAGTCGCACCGCCACGGACAGCGATCATGCCTGATCGCTACCGTCCATGATGCCGCAGGTCACCGGGCTGGATGACCGGTTCGGCACCCACACGGCCCCGACAACGCCGCCGCTTTGCTCATCGCCGCCGGCGACAACCCCGACCGACTACACAGCGAGGCCTCCTTCGCGGCCCTGTGCGGCGTCAACCCGCTGGAAGCATCCTGGAGGCAAGACCAACCGTCGCCGCCTCAACCGCGGCGGTGACCGCCAAGCCAATTCCGCGCTCTATCGCATCGCCTTCTGCCGGCTGCGCTGGGATGCCCGCACCCGCGACTAC
>JALZHU010000164.1 GCA_030860695.1 Actinomycetota bacterium | reverse complement strand
ATGGTGCGCAGGCGCTGGCGGCGGCGAGCTGGGCGGCTCGTGACTGGCTGGGCGTTCCCGGCCTGGTGCCCGGTGCACCGGCAGACCTGCTGGTTACGCGGACCGACCCACGGCTGGACGTGGACGCACTGCGGCACCCGGCGTTACTGGTGTTGCGCGGTCGGGTGCGGTGAGCACTCTGGTACCGGATCGCCGCCGTGGCTGGCTCATGCTCGCCTGCTTCGCGGTCGCGGAGGCAATCTTTCTGCTGGCGTCGATACTGATCCTGCTGCCGTTCGCGCTAGCGGGTCCGCGAATTCCCGGCCCTGCGTTGGTTGCCGTGCTCGTGGTGCCTACCGTGGTGGCTGGCGTGGTCGCGGCGATCGGTGCCGCGCTCCTCGGCCAGGGGAACCTGCTGGAACGATTGCGCAGCCAGCTGTCGTTGCGGTGGCGAGCCTCCGACATCGGCATCGGTTTGGCGCTGGGAGTCGCTGGCCTGGTCATCACTATTCCGGCCGCCGCGCTCTGGGCTCGCTGGGTCGGCAGGAACGAGGCGCATTCGGCAGTGGGGGAGGTGTTCGACGGTCGGCGGCTGCCTCTCGAGTTGGGGCTCACGCTGTTCATCGCGGTGTGGCTGGTCGCCCCGTTGTGCGAGGAGCTGCTCTATCGCGGCGTGCTGTGGCGGGCGATGGAGTACTGGCGGTGGAACCGCTGGGTGATCTTCGGGCTGACCACAGTGCTGTTCTCCGTCGCTCACTTTGAGGTGCTGCGCACCCCGCTGCTGGTGGTTATCTCGCTGCCGGTAGCGCTGGCGCGGTTGCTCACCGGCAACCTGCTGGCCAGCATCGTCGCCCATCAGGCCAACAACTTCCTACCCGCGGTCGGGCTCCTGCTGATCACGCAGGGTGCCCTGCCTGGATAACCTCGTGCACAGTGCACCCGCCGGTTGTGGGCAGGCGATACGGGGAATCGGGATGGTCTGGCACAATGGACCACTGTTGTCGTGGCGGGCCCTCGCACGCGCTGCGGCCACTGACCTCGCGAGCACCGTCGGCCCGTGTCCCCACCATGGGTCGTGCGCGCTCACCCCGAACACTCGCGCGTTGACAGGAGTAGCTCGACCCGTGGCTGTCAAGATCAAGCTCGTGCGGCTCGGCAAGATTCGCCAGCCGTACTACCGGATCGTCGTCGCCGACGCCCGCACCCGCCGCAACGGCAAAGCGATCGAGACAATAGGCAAATACCATCCCAAGGAGGAACCCAGCCTCATAGAGGTTGACTCTGAGCGGGTTCAGTACTGGCTGGGTGTCGGAGCCCAACCCACCGAGCCGGTCCAGCATATCCTCCAGGTCACTGGCGACTGGCAGCGATTCACTGGTCAGCCGGGTGCGGAGGGCACGCTGAAGCGTGCCGAGCCCAAGCCGGACAAGGCTGAGCTGTTTAACCGGGCGTTGGCGCAGGCCGGCGACGTGCCGACCACCGAGGCCACCACGCCACGAAAGAAGACCGGTCGCCAGACCGACACCCGCACGGTGGCTGCCCCAACGGGCACAGACACGGCTCCAGGAACGGTCCCAGAAACCGGTCCCGGCACAGCCGACAATCGAGAGGACACCGCGACAGTCGCGGACGGGCAGGTGTGAGCATGCTGGCGGACGCGCTTGAACATCTCGTGCGAGGCATCGTCGACAATCCCGATGACGTGCGCGTCCAGCTGGTGACCACGCGTCGAGGTCGCACCCTTGAGGTGCATGTCCACCCCGATGATCTCGGCAAGGTGATCGGGCGGGGCGGACGCACTGCCACGGCGCTGCGCACGGTGATAAGCGGTATCGGCGGGCGTGGCGTGCGCGTCGATGTCGTCGACACTGACCGCTGAGCTTGGCGGTTGGGGCGTTCACCATGCAGCCGGGTAAGGCCATGACGGGCGGGGACACCCAGCGGGTGGTCGGCCGGATCGGCAGGCCGCACGGCCTTCGTGGGGAGGTGACGGTGCAGGTGCGCACCGATTCCCCAGAGCAGCGGTTCGCTGTCGGTGCGCAGCTGCACGGCGGCACTGGCCGCACCCTCACCGTGGAGACCGTTCGTCCCCATGGGGCTGCTTTGCTCGTACGATTCGCCGGGGTAGCCGATCGAGATGTGGCAGCGGAACTGTGCGGCCTCACGTTGACCGTCGAGGTCGCCGAGCTGCCCGATTTGGATGATCCCGACGAGTTCTACGACCACCAGCTCGAGGGCCTGACCGCCGTGGGCCCCGACGGCACAGCGCTGGGCGCAGTGCGTGCGGTCGTGCACGCCCCAGCCAGCGACCTGCTGGTGGTGGAGACCGACCATGGTGAGGCGCTGGTGCCCTTCGTACGGGCGATCGTGCCCGAGGTGGACCTCGTTGGTGGCCGAGTGGTGTTAGACCCACCTGCTGGGTTGCTCGACTGAAGGCGTTGCGTTGTGCTGATTCAGGTTGTGACGATCTTTCCTGAGTATCTAGCCCCGGCCAGGGAGGCCCTGCTCGGCCGGGCGATCGAGCGGAACCTGATCGCCTTTACGGTGCATGACCTGCGGGACTGGGCCCATGACGCGCACCGGTCGGTGGACGATGCGCCTTACGGCGGTGGACCCGGTATGGTGATGCGCCCCGACGTCTGGGGCGAGGCGTTGGACGAGGTACTCGCCGGCGAGCCGCCGCCACGGTTGGTGGTGCCCAGCCCGGCCGGACGGCCATTCACCCAGCAGCTGGCTGCTGAATTGGCGGCGCAGCCCCGGCTTACATTCGCCTGCGGCCGTTACGAGGGCATCGACCAGCGGGTGATCGATGACGCAGCCGACCGCGTGATTGTCGACGAGATCTCGATCGGTGACTACGTGCTCGTCGGGGGTGAGGTCGCCGTGTTGGTGATAGTCGAGGCGATTGCTCGGCTGCTGCCTGGAGTGCTGGGCAACCCCGAATCGGCGATGCAGGACTCGTTCTCCGATGGCCTCCTGGAGGGGCCCTGCTATACCCGCCCTGAGGTATGGCGCGGCCGGGAGGTCCCCGCGGTGCTCCGCTCGGGCAACCACGCCGCGATCGCCCGCTGGCGCCGAGACCGTGCGGTGGAGCGCACCGCGGCGCGGCGTCCCGACCTGCTGGCTGCGCTACCACCTGGCGCATTGGATGGTGCGGATCGCGCCGTGCTCGAGGGCATGGTCACCCCGCCCGCATAGCAACTGCCCAGTCTCGTTCCGGGTGACAGCGTCTGGCACACTGAACTGGTTGCCGCAGTGGAGCAAGGCAGGGCTGCCCCAGGGCCGAGGTCCCCACCGACGCCGCTGTTCGCGCCTGCCGAGGGCGCCCCAGACCGTGCGATACACATGATGACGAGGACGGACTCTGATGAACACCCTGGACGCCCTGGACGCGAAGTCACTGCGGTCCGACATTCCCGATTTCCGCCCCGGTGACACGGTGAAGGTGCACGTCCGCGTCATTGAAGGCTCGCGCCAGCGGGTGCAGGTATTCCAAGGTGCGGTCATCCGTCGTCAAGGTGGAGGAATCCGGGAAACCTTCACCGTGCGCAAGGTGTCTTTCGGCGTGGGTGTGGAGCGCACCTTTCCGGTGCACACACCGAACATCGCCAAGATCGAGGTTGTCACCCGCGGTGATGTCCGACGGGCCAAGCTGTACTACCTTCGCGACCTCCGGGGTAAGGCTGCCAAGATCAAGGAGAAGCGTGAGACGCCGTCTGCGTCCTGACCCCACGCCACCGGCTGCTTGTCGATAGCCTGAGGACGTGGCCCACCTGGCTCGCTCGACCGAACCCGCTCGCGGCGACTATCCCGGCGAGTCCCGCGGCCGCCGCACGCACCGTCATCGCCTGTCCAAGCGGAAGCAGGGCTCGTTCTGGCGCGAGTTGCCGATCTTGGTGGTCACCGCGCTGGTGCTCACGTTCCTGATTCAGACATTCTTGGCCCGGGTGTATGTGATCCCCTCGGCGTCCATGGAACCGACCCTGCATGGCTGCCCTGGCTGCACCAACGATCGGGTGCTGGTCGACAAGCTGACCTACCGGTTTCGCGATCCGAGACCAGGCGACGTGGTGATATTCCGCGGCACCGATTCATGGGGCAGCGAGTTTTCCAGCCAGCGGCCGGACAACGTGTTTGTCCGAGGGCTCCAGCAGGCCGGCTCACTGATCGGTCTCGCCCCGCCGGACGAGCGGGACTTCGTCAAGCGGGTGATTGCGGTGGGTGGCCAGACTGTGCAGTGCTGTGATCAGCAGAACCGGGTCATGGTCAATGGCACTGCGCTGACCGAGCCCTACGCCGTCTTCAGCGGGGATGAACCGCAGGAGGAATTCGGCCCGGTTACGGTGCCCCAAGGCGGATTGTGGATGATGGGGGACAACCGGAACAATAGTGCGGATTCACGGCGGCACATCGCAGATCCACGGCTGGGCACGGTGCCGGTGGACAATGTCATCGGCAAGGCCCGCTTGGTGGTGCTCCCGCTGGCGCGGTGGCAAGGCATCGCCGACCCTGATCCGCTGCAGGCTACGGCGCTCAATGCGTCGGAGCCGCTGAGGCCGTTCTCGCCATCTGGCCTTCCGCTGGCAGCTGGCCTGGTGCTGAGCTGGCCGGTGTTGCGAGGCGGCCGGCTCCTGCGGAAATGGGTGGTCGCAGGGAGGCGTGGCTGACGACCGTTCCGGCTGTGGTGCGCAGCACCCGACAGGCCCTGCCGCGGCCGCCGAGGGCAGTAGTGCGCAGGGACGGCGGCACGTGGGCTTTGCAGGCTGTTCTGCACCGCAAGGGCCTGAGCCCAGTGGCTGGGGTGGACGAGGCTGGTCGAGGAGCCTGCGCCGGGCCGCTGGTGGTCGCGGCGTGCGTGCTGCGGCCGGCCGACGCGGCGGCCTTGGATGGGCTCACCGACTCCAAGTTGCTCACTGCGGCGCGCCGGCGGCATTACCACGACCTGATCACTGCCAGGGCGGTGGCCCGCAGTGTTCTGGTGATCCCCCCTGACGAGGTCGACGAGCTGGGCCTGCACGTGGCCAATCTGGAGGGCATGCGTCGCGCCGTCGCCGGGCTTGCCGTGCATCCCGGTTACGTGCTCACCGACGGGTTCCGAGTACCTGGGCTGACCGCCCCGAATATGGCACTGATTGGCGGGGATCGGGCCGCGGCCTGTGTGGCGGCGGCCTCAGTGCTGGCCAAAGTGACCCGCGACTGCATCATGAATGACCTACACGAGCGGATGCCGTGGTACGGCTTCGCCGAGCACAAGGGCTACTGCACGCCGGAGCACAATGCAGCCCTGCTGGAGCATGGCCCCTGCGTCGAACACCGGTTCGGCTACGTCAACGTCGCCCTGGCGGCGCGTATGCACGGTCTGACCGCCCCACCGCGCAGGGCGGCACGGGCCAGACTGTGGCCAGTAGTGGTCCAGAATGGAGAGTCGCTAACCCCGTGAGGGCACGAGCAGGAGGAGTCAGCACCCGATGAAGCGACCGATGGACCATCGATGAGCGCCGAGGATCTCGAAAAATACGAGACCGAGATGGAACTGTCGCTCTACAAGGAGTACCGCGACGTCGTCGGGCAGTTTGCCTATGTCGTGGAAACCGAGCGGCGTTTTTACCTGGCCAACGCGGTTGACGTGCAGGCCCGTAATGCCGAAGGTGAGGTCTACTTCGAAGTGCGCATGTCCGACGCCTGGGTGTGGGACATGTACCGGCCCGCTCGCTTCGTCAAGAACGTCCGGGTGCTCACGTTCAAAGACGTTAACATCGAGGAAGTGGACAAACCAGACCTACGACTACCCGAAGGCGGGCCGTTCGGCGGCTGACCGTCTGCTGTGCATACTCCTTCAATACAGGGCCACAGAGAGCGCGTTTAGGCCGTTTGTCAGTTCTTCTTCAGGCGCGCACAGCTGCTGAGGACCTACTGCGCTGCTTTGCCAGCGCAACAGCCTCTAGCTGCGAGGAAACCTCGAGCTTGGCCAGGATTGAGCGGATCTGGGTCCGCACCGTGGCCACCGAGACGGTGAATTTCTCTGCGATAGTCCCTGCCCGTAGACCGCCCACCAGGCAGTCGAGAATCTCTCGCTCCCGCGGAGTCAGCAGCTGCCACCGCCACTCGAGTTCCTCGGCGGCTTGCCGGGCACCACTGGCGATTTCTTGCATACGCTGCCGTTGCGCGTCAGTCAGCAGCGATCGTCCCTCCGCTGTGCGCACGGCGTGCGCCAGGAGCTCGTTGAACGGCGCAGTCTTAGGCACCCAGCCGACCGCGCCGGCCGCCACGGCTGCGGCGATGTGTGGCTCATCTGTCGTTCCAGTGATCACCAAAATCCGCCAGCCAGCCCGACGCAGCGGGCCGACCAGCTGGGCACCGTCAACGTTGTCACCGAGGTCGAGGTCGAGAAGCACGAGCCCACCTGGAGGTGCCGGTTGATCGAGCCGGGCGAGCAGTTCGCCCGGTGTCAGCTGCCGGGCACGCAACCCTCGCGTACCGAGCGCGATCACCAGCGCACAGCTGAACAGCTCGTGATCGTCGACGATCAACACCGTGGGGCGGTCACTGGCGTCCGTCACACGCCCACCTGCTCCAGTGGCCATGACCCCGCGGCGGCCGCGGGCAACTGCACCACGACGGTGCAGCCGCGTCCGCCTGCCGGCGTGGGTTCCAGGCAGATCGCGCCGCCGTGTCGGCTGGCCAGCTCGGCGCTGACGTGCAAGCCCAGGCCCATCCCGGTCGACGAAGGACCTCGCATCCCGGGCCGCAGCAACTCGGTTATGTCCGGTGGCAGCCCCGGTCCGTCGTCAGTGACCTCAATCACGACGTAGTCGGCACGGCGGCGAGCGGTCAGCCACACTCGTGCTCCCGGTCGGAGGTGCCATGCAGAGCCGCCAGGTCGCTGAGTAGGGGAGCCACCGCGACCGAGGACGGTCCGGACGGCCCTAGCCCGACGCCCTCGCTGTCCAGCATTCGGCGCAGCCGTTCCAGCTCGGCGGGCGCGGCCGCGCGGAGCAGCCTGCGGTCCTCCGGCAAGCCCTCGTCGGCTTCCTGAGCCGCGAGCACGCTCTCCGCTCCGGACAGGCCGGCCACCAGGTTGCGCATCTCGTGGTCGCGGACCGCGCTGTTGGCCATTGCCTGCTCTGCCGCCTGCAACCGGGATTGGGAGTGCGCGAGTTCGCGCCACACAGTCCGCAACGCGCCGACCGCGAAAGGCACAGCAGCGGCCAGCAACATGGCGACGCCGGCAAGTCCGAAAGCGCTGGCGGTCAGCGACGGCTGGTCGGGGGGTAGGGCCTGCACGGCCCGCAGCACCGGCGCCGCGGTGAACGTCAACAGCGCCAGCCCGACTCGACGCAGCAGCGGATTACCGTCGCGGGTCCCGCAGCACACCAGGACCAGCCCGACGACCGCGGTGGCCGCCCAGGTGCTGACGTCCAGCGCGTGCTGGATCCCAGCGAGCGGCGCCGTATCCGAGACGCGCAGGACGATCGCGCAGCTGATCACGACCGCACTGGCAATCAGAGCCGAGGTGCGCCAGGCGTGTCCCACGACGTCGACCCGGCGCACGGCCAGCCCGCAGAGCACCGCCACACCAATCATCGTGATATCGCGAACCAGCTGCCCATGAGTAACCGGATCCAGCTCGACCGCTTCTACCAGCAGGAACGCCTCGTACACCAGGACAGCGAACGCGATCCGCACCGCTCGGCCGCTGGTGCTCAGCCACGCGCCCAGGGCCACGAGGATGGCCGCGGCTATCGCGATCCCGGAGCTCAGCACGGTGAAGGCGTGATCCACTGAGGCATTGCTGGCGTGACGCAGAAGATTCGGAAGCAGCGCGGCCAACCCGCACAGCGCTACCTGCACCACCACATCGGCGACGAGCCCCAGCGGCCCGTAGCGGGCACAGCGCTGCCGCGCCAGGTGACGCTTGCGCTGATCAACGTAGCCACACCTCGCTGCATGTGAGGACCCTGCCTCATCAGGAACGATCGGGCTCGGTGAGCGCCCGACTGCTTTCGCCAGCAGCGGCCCCCCTGTTACGACACATGCTCTATCGGCCGGGCTATGTCATCAGCGTGCGCTATTCGATGTGTCCGCGTGCTGGTTGCCGGGTCTTGGGGAGCACCAGGTGAGCGGCCACCATGAGCAGGACCACCCCGACGAGGTAGACCAGGCCGGCCCGGCTGATCAGGAATTCCCGCAGCCAACCTGCCACCGGCACCGAGTACCAGAGCACTCCGTAAACGTCCGCGGCCGCTGTCGGGCGCTGGTCCGGGGTGTTGTTGGCATCCCCCTTCGTGCGGAAACTCAGGCCGCCAGGCCCCTGCTCCACTGAGACGACGCGGTGCGTGACAGTACGGGTAGCCGGGGAGTCCGGATCCCGATCGGTAAAGGTGATCACGTCGCCGGTCCGGATCTGGTCGGGCGACCGCGGCCGCACCACGGCAACTGACCCCACCGGCAGCGTCGGTTCCATGCTGCCGGACAGCACGGTCAGCGCGGTCGCGCCGGCCATCGCAGGTACCAGGCTTACCGCGACCGCCGCGCCCACCAAGACCACCAGCACCAGGCCGGCGAGCCACCCCGCCACCTGACGTATTGGGTGCGGACGCCCGGTGGCTTGCTCATCCGACTGTTCGGCCTGGCCGTTCACGCTCATGTTGTCCTCCTCTGCGGCGGCTGATCATCATGCCCAAGGCGGCATAGGAAGTCCTACCCAAAATTTGGTATTGATTTGTGCCGCGCTGACCGGCAATTACCTCAACTTGGGTATGCGGTCCCCGGCGCTCTCCGACACAGTTCTGCCCCGACGCGGCCGAGGTGGCCGCGAAACCAACGCCGGAACACTAAGACCAGTCAGCAGGAGGAATCGCCATGAGCGTGCAGAACATGAAAAGAAGAAGACGACTATCGGCGTCGCTATCGCCGCGGTCGGTGCCGCAGCAATCGCCCTCGGCGCCGGCACCTTCGCCTCATTCAGCTCCACCAAGGAGGGCCCGGACACCACTCTCGCCGCCGGCAAGCTCGATTTCGGCACCTCCTCAACCACGCCGGTCGAACTGGGCCCCTTCGTCCCCAGCGACACGGACGTTGAGACCACGACAATGACGTTCACCAACAGCACCGGCTCGTCATTGTCCGGGACCTTGAAAGGCGAATTGGGCAGCCTGCTCGCGGTGATGGCACGTCGTTCCCGTCGGCTCCCAGCGGAGCCACCGAGGGCCCTTCAGCCGCCCCGACCGAGGCCAGTGCGCCACCGAACTCCGCTACAGGTTCGTGAGCTGCGCGATATCACACCGCTCTGACACCGGGCGTACACCGCTCGCTCTGCGCATCTCACTTATCCACACCCGCCTCGTTGTCCACAGGCCTGGCTGAGCGACGTCGACCGCGC
Source organism: Actinomycetota bacterium (assembly GCA_030860695.1). Lineage (GTDB taxonomy): Bacteria > Actinomycetota > Actinomycetes > Mycobacteriales > Pseudonocardiaceae. Next base: position 2,876 of record JALZHU010000164.1, on the reverse strand, counting down.
CACCCGAGTCCGGCAGCCTCATGGCTGGAGCTCGACGGGAACGGGGAGGACGCGATGGAGACGACGGCGCAGGCGATGGCCCGCCGTAGCGACGTGCTGGGCAGGCGGGGCGAGGACCTGGCGGCGGACTACCTGGCTGGCACCGGGCTGGTGGTGCTCTCCCGCAACTGGCGTTGCCGGGAGGGCGAGGTCGATCTGGTTGCCACCGATGGCGAGCGTCTCGTCGTCTGCGAGGTCAAGACCCGGTCGGGGACCGGCTATGGGGAACCGTCCGAGTGTGTGACGCCGGCGAAGGCAGCTCGGATAAGGCGGGTTGCGGCGGCGTGGTTGCGGGCGTACCGGGTCGGCTGGTGCGAGATCCGCTTCGACGTCCTTGCGGTGCTGTGCCCGCAGGATGGGCCGGTCACCATGGAGCACCTGCCGGGTGCGTTCTGATGTCGCTGGCCAGCGCCTGGGCGGTGGCGCTGCACGGGGTCGACGGGGTGTTGGTGGAGATCGAGGCTCATATCGGTCCGGGCCTGCCGGGATTACAGATGGTGGGCTTGCCCGATACTGCACTGTCCGAGGCCCGAGATCGGGTGCGGGCCGCGGTGCTTAACTCGGGCCAGCGGTGGCCATCGCGGCGGGTGACCCTCGCGTTGTCGCCGGCCACCTTGCCTAAAGGCGGAAGCAGCTATGACCTCGCCTTAGCCTGCGCGTTGCTGTCGGCCGATGGTCGGATTCCGGCCGACCGGTTACACCAGCTGGTGCTGATCGGGGAGCTGGCCCTGGACGGTCGGCTGCGTCCGGTGCGTGGAGTGCTACCAGCTGTACTCGCTGCCCGCCGGGTGGGGATCGGCCAGGTGGTGGTGCCGATCGCCTCCCTCGCCGAGGCGGCGCTGGTCGACGGTGTGCAAGTGTACGGTGCGACCCGCCTCAAAGAGGTACTCAGCTGGTTGCGCGACCCCGCCGTTGGACTGGCGCGCCAGGGCCCGCCGCGACCGGCACCGCCGGCGGCGGTCCCAGATCTCGCCGACGTGTTGGAACAGGGTGATGCCCGCTGGGCAGTTGAAGTCGCCGCCGCAGGCGGTCACCATCTGCTCCTGACCGGACCGCCGGGGACGGGCAAGACCATGCTGGCTCAGCGGATGGTTGGGCTGCTGCCCACACTCACCGACCAAGAGGCACTCGAAGTGACCGCGGTGCACTCGGTGGCCGGCCTGCTCACCCCGGAGACCCCGCTGATCACCGTGCCACCGTTCGTCGCGCCGCACCACACCAGCTCGGTGGCTGCGCTGATCGGGGGTGGTTCGGGGCTGGCCAAGCCCGGTGCGGTGAGCCGGGCGCACCGTGGGGTGTTGTTTCTCGATGAGGTGGCCGAATTCGGGCCACGGTCGCTGGAGGCGTTGCGCACTCCGCTGGAGGACGGTGAGGTCCGGTTGGCCCGCCGGGATGGTGTGGTGCGTTACCCGGCACGATGTCAACTGGTGCTTGCGGCTAATCCGTGCCCCTGCGCTCCGCCCGATGAGCGGGACTGTACTTGCGCTCCTTCGGCTCGCCGGCGGTATCTGGGTCGGCTGTCTGGGCCGCTGCTGGATCGGGTGGACCTGCGGATGGCGATGCGTCCGGTGAAGGACATAGGTCAGGCCGACGTGGAGCCGGAGAGCACCGAAAGGGTGCGTGAGCGGGTGCTCCGTGCCCGCGCCGCGGCCCGGACGCGGTGGGCGGGCACCGGCTGGAGTACTAACGCCGAGGTGCCAGGTCCGGTGTTGCGGCGGCGGTTCCGGCTGCCGCGGGCGGTGATCCGACCGATCGAGTCGGCTCTGCAGCGAGGCGTGATGACTGCCAGGGGAGCAGACCGTACGTTGCGGTTGGCTTGGACGCTGGCCGACCTGGCAGGTCGGGACCGCCCGCTGATCGAGGACGTGTCCGCCGCGATGGGGCTTCGGGATCGGAGGGCGGCGTGACACCGGGACAGCGCGAGCTGCGCCGGGCCCGCGCCTACCTCAACCGGGTCGCTGAGCCCCCCGCTCCCGCGCTATCTAAGCTGATCACCGAAGTCGGTCCGGTGCAGGCGGCCCGATTAGTGGCCGCAGGACGGGTTTCCAACCGGGTGGCTGCGGAGACCGGTGCCCGCCGAGTGGATGATCGGGCCGAGGCTGACCTATCCGCGATCGCCGCGCTCGGAGGCCGGCTGGTGGTTCCCGAGGACGCCGAGTGGCCCGCCGAAGCGTTCACCTGTTTCGCCACGCCCACTGCCCAGGCCGATGAGCGCTGGTGTGCTCCGGTGGCGCTGTGGGTGCGGGGAGCCGGTCGCCTCGATGAGCTTGCCGATCGGGCGGTGGCGGTGGTGGGGGCCAGGGCCGCGACCGGATACGGGGAGCACGTCGCTGCTGAGTTCGGCTACGGACTTGCGGAGGACGATTTTGCGGTGGTCTCCGGTGCTGCGTTCGGTATTGACGGTGCCGCGCACCGGGGTGCGCTGGCCGCTGAGGGTCGCACCGTTGTGGTGCAGGCCTGCGGGCTGGATCGGGCCTATCCTGCAGGGCATCAGGGGCTGCTGGACCGGGTCGCCGTGGGTGGCGCGGTGGTCAGCGAGTATCCCCCGGGTGTCCGTCCTGCGCGACATCGCTTCCTGGTTCGCAACCGTCTGATCGCCGCATTCGCGGCCGGCACGGTGGTGGTCGAGGCCGGGGTGCGCAGCGGTGCTCGGCGCACCGCCGCGGCGGCGGCCGCGCTGGGTCGGGTCGTCATGGCGGTGCCGGGTCCGATTACCGGATCTGGCCCACTTTCCGTGATCGAGTTGGCCCCGGTCGCGTCAGGCGGCGAGGAGGATCCGTTTGCGGAGGAGGTCGAATTTGGCGCGGCCGTACATCTGTCTTTTGATCATTTTGATG
>JALZHU010000163.1 GCA_030860695.1 Actinomycetota bacterium | reverse complement strand
ACTTCACGGTCTCCGATGACGGCACCCGGATCCCGTACTTCGTGGTGGCGCCCGACTCGGCCGCGCCACCCGGCGGCTGGCCCACCCTGCTGTACGGCTATGGCGGCTTCGAGAAATCGCTGCAACCCGGCTACGGCGGTGTTCTGGGCCGGGCCTGGCTGACCCGCGGCGGCTGCTACGTCGTCGCCAACATCCGCGGCGGCGGTGAGTACGGCCCGCGCTGGCATTCCGCCACGCTCAAGCGCCACCACCACCGGGTCTACGAGGACTTCGCTGCGGTGGCCCGGGATCTGGTCACCCGCGGCCTCACCACGCCGTCTCGCCTCGGTGCCCGGGGCGGCAGCAACGGCGGGCTGCTCATGGGCGTGATGCTCACCCAGTACCCGGAACTGTTCGGCGCCATCGTCGCTGGCGCTCCCTTGCTCGACATGCTGCGCTACCACCTGCTGCTGGCCGGCGCCTCCTGGACCGCCGAGTACGGCGACCCCGACGACCCGGCCGACCGCGAGTACCTGCTGCGCTTTTCCCCGTACCACCAGCTGCGCGCCGGACGCCGCTACCCGCCGATTCTGCTCACCACCTCTACCCGAGACGACCGCGTACACCCCGGCCATGCCCGCAAGCTGGTGGCCCGGATGCGTGAGTACGGCCTGCCGGTCACCTACTACGAGAACATCGAAGGCGGCCACGGCGGCGCGGCGGACAACGAGCAGGCGGCCTTCATGTCGGCCCTGGCCTACGAGTTCCTCTGGCGCCACCTCTCCGGCTGACCCGCGGCGAACGCACGTTGAGCGCCGCCTCGATGCTCTGGCGCGTGCCTGACAAGATCCGCAGCGCGACCGAGGTGAGGACTCCGTTGTGGTCCTGGGCCTGCAGGGCGGTCAGCCAGCGGACGGCGTCGGCCGTGGTGGCCAAGCCGCGGCAGTCCTGCGCGCTGCCAGCGTTCGAACTGCCGTTGCAGTGGTAGCACCCTCGATTGTGGAGACAAGCGAGGCTTGCTGAGTGACCCGCAGGCTGTGCTCAGCTACCGATTCGGGATCCCGAACTCCCACATGCCACCAATCGGCGCGCCGTACCCGCGACCACGCGAGCTCGAAGGCGAAGTTGGCGACGGCGACGGTGTGCTCGTCTGGCCGCTCCACGAGGCTGACCCTACCTACCGGTGTGCGAGGCGATGATCGCTGGAGACGACACTGCCGTAGCGTGGGGCTGGCCGCACGTCAGGAGAGGTAGGTGCCAATGCCCATCGACGACGATGGGAGGGGGTTGCGCCCTCACGCAGTCGCGCTCGGTGCCGTCATCCGGGAGCTGCGGGAATCGTCGGGTTGGTCGCAGTCTCGGCTGGCCACAGCGTTGTGCAAGGTTACCAAGCACGAGACGGTGACCCGTGAGAACGTCTCGCGCTGGGAGACCGGCAAGCGCGTTCCAGGCCCATGGTGGCTGCGCCACCTCGCCACCGTCTTGCAAGTCCCCATTGAGATCCTGGAGCAAGCTGGCGTGGATCGTCGTCACTTTCTCACCGACGTTGCCGGCGTGACCATCGCGCCACTGGTTGCCTCCAATCTGATCGAGCATGGCTTCGCCGCTGCCTTGCACGGCGGTTATCCCACGGCCGATGACTGGGACCACGCAGTCGAAACCTACGGTCGCGATTACATGACCTCAGGCGCCGGTGAAATCCAGAAACGTCTCGCCGCCGACCTCGTCGTCCTTCAGCAGCAACTGGACACCCCGAATCTATGGGCTGTCGCCGCCAAACTGGCGACACTTTACGGAAAGACCTTTCCCGGCAGCGACGGCGCCAAGGCCCTCATCTGGTATCAACACGCAGCCGCCTTCGCCGACCGATCCGGGGATCAGGACACTCGGGTCTGGGTACGCGGGCGGGCGGCCATCGCGCTGGGCTATGAGGGTGCGTCCCTCGACGCCGCCGACCTGCTCGCCGAACAGGCCATTGCCCTGGACAAGCAGCTCTCTCTCGGGCGGCTCAACGCGGTCATGGGCAAAGCCCACGTCGCTGCTTTACGTGGCGACGCTCACACCGCGATGCAGCTGTTGGATGAGGGGCGGAGAGTGTTTGATGCCGCCGGATCCGATGATGCTGAATCCGACTATGCGGTGCCGTGGTGGCGCTTCAATGTCTTCATCTCGTTGATGGCCGCGCGGTTGGGGGAGGAGCACCTGGCCCTACAGGCTCAGGACGAGGCAGCCCGAACCCTGCCGGAGTCACTGCCTCGGTTCCGCACTCATCTGGAGATGCACCGGGGCCTGATGCTCGTCCGCGCCGGAAACCACGAAGGTGGGACATCCTACGCCCGAGCAGCACTCAACGCGCTGCCGGCGAAGAAGCACTCGCTGACGCTTCGGATGCTGATGACCGAGATCGAACGTTCCTGACCGGTGCGGCCACTAAGTTGGCCACTCCCACGCCCGCATGCTCCTAGCCAAGACTGAGACGCATGCACGCGAGGACATCACCGACGCGAATCGTCGAGGTTGACAATGACACAGAAGACCCTGCGGGCGGCTACACACTGGACCTAGCGTGAACCTGAGCGCGCCGCAGACCATTCATCGCCTGATGAGTGAGGCGCTGTGCTGCGACCTGCGGGCCGCGGTGGAGTCGCGATCTCTTGGCGCCGGCGCGATCGGCTCGGTCAGCTGCCGGGTCTGCGTCGTGCTCTACTTGCTGCTCTCTGATCACCTTGTAGATCGGCGGGGTCGGTGCCTGTCGTGTCGCCGCTCGGGCGCAGTGCTCGGGCAACGGCGCCGCAAGTGCCGCATCCATGTCAAAGCCAGTTTCTGGTTGCGTCAGCCCGACGAAGTGGTGCTGCGCCACCTCGCCCAGAAACTGAATCACCGCCTCGCTTCGGCACCAGGCACGGGAGGACGGCCCGATCTAGGCCACCTGGCCCAGCCGGCTTCCACTGGTGCTCAGGACGTGACTCAGGTAGGGCCCAGGATCGCCGTTGATCAAAGCAAACCATCCAGCGAGTCCTTACAGACTCTGGCCACCCCGACCCCACCGCGTCACCGTGGCGGCGCACCTCGGGCGGGACGGTCGGACCCCGACCACGGCGGGACCGGGGTGCACCCCGATAGCCTCCGTTCCCGCCGTGCACCATTCGATGACCACACTCCGTACCCCGGGCAAGCCAGCTGCTTAGTGGTGAGTGGGCGCAGCACAGAGGTGTTACCCGGTGCGGACTGACTGATAGTCCGGATCTGGTGATCGCGATGTGGCTGCTCGACGAGCTCAAGCTGAGCGGCTTTCAGTTCCAGCGGGTTGCCCTGGGGGAGGATGGGCCGCTAGTGGGTCATCGGGTGAGCGGTGACTGGGTGGACTTGATTCACATCGAGGGGTTCAGCCGTGACTGTTTCGCCTGGCGGAAGCGTATATCGTCGCTGATCGTTCTCGGCGAGGGATTCGTGGAACGGCGTACGCAAGGCCATGCGCTCACTGTCCTCAACGAGGTATTGACCTGGCAGACCACCCACGCGGCGCCATTCGGAGCCTAATGGTGATCTGGGATCGTCAGCGATGGTGTACGTGGCGCCACGGCGTATAGGCGCGGATCGGCGTGGGTGAGCCGGGTCAGCGCCTCCATGTGCTCAGTCTCAGCAGCACTTGCTGAGTTGCTCGCCTTGAGTGGTGGTGGGAGTGCCGCAGCGGCAGTCTCCGGAGTCGGCCTGGCCGACCGTGTGGATGCTCGCCGCCTCGGGGGCGTCGGCGAGCACGGTGTAGACCTCCCACGGCTCAGCACCCGGTCCGTGGACCCACACCTTGTCCTGTACGGCGTAGCAGCAGGTCGTAGCATTCTCGACCGCGGTGTCCAGGCCCTCTTCGGCCAGCCGTGCGGTGGCGGCGCGGACCTGCTCGGTCGATTCGACCTCGACCCCGAGGTGATCCATCACGGTGGCCTGGTCGGGCTTCCCCTCGATGAGCACGAGCTTGAGCGGGGGCTCGGTGATCGCGAAGTTGGCATAGCCGGGGCGTCGCTTGGCCGGCTCGACTCCGAACAGCTTCCGGTAGAACTCGATCGACCCGTTCAGGTCGGCTACCCGCAGGGCCAGTTGCACTCGTGACATGGCATCCTCCTTGTTCCGAAGTACTTCGAACTTGTACCTCTGAGGTTGCACTTTGTTTTGACATCTGTCAATGTAGAGATATGCCGAAACAACCGGAGATGCCAGTGGTGTGCTGCTCACCGATGACGCGTGAGCCGCTGTCGGCCGATGAGGCAGGACAGCTGGCCCGGATGTTCAAGGCCCTCAGTGACCCGATCCGGTTGCGGCTGCTTAGCCTGATCGCCAGCCATGAGGGTGGCGAGGCGTGTGTGTGCGAGTTGACCGGTGGCGGCTTCGCGGTGGCCGGTCCGACGATCAGCCACCACCTCAAGGTGCTGCGCGAGGCCGGGCTGATTGACGGTGAGCGCCGCGGCACGTGGATCTACTACCGGGCGCTTCCCCACGCGCTGGGTGCCCTGGCCGCGGTGCTTCAGGTCGAGCAGCCCGACGGGGTGACGGTGTGAGCCTGTGCCCGGCTGGCGCCCGAACCGCCAGGCATATCCGGTGACGTCGGCGCCGGCGTTGGCGCGGCGTCTGCTCGCCGAGTTCATCGGCACCGGGCTGCTGGTCGCCGTCGTGGTCGGCTCGGGCATCGCCGCGCCAACACTGGGTTCGCGGGCGCGATGTCGCCGCTTACTGCTCGGTGCCGTCCTGATCCTGGCCCTCTACCCCGACGTCAGCCGCGCCGCCGCCGACGTCGTCACTCCATACGCCGAGTCGCCGTCCCAGACCGGTGTACGGCCGTGACCAGGCCGCAGCCGCGGGGCCGACTGTGGACGACCACCCCATCCTAAGGAGCCATCCGTGACCGACGTCCCCGAAGTCCTTTCGTGTGCGTGCACAACGCTGGCCGTTCCCAGATGGCTGCCGCCCTGCTCGATCACCACGCCAAGGCCGCGTGCACGTCTGTTCCGCTGGCTCCACCTCCGCCAGCGAGATCAACCCCGCCGTGCGCGCAGCCATGGCCGAACTCGGGCTCGACCTGTCCCGGCAGTTCCCTAAGCCGCTCACCGACGACGCCGTCCGCGCCGCCGACGTTGTCATCACCATGGGCTGCGGCGACGCCTGCCCGGTCCACCCCGGCAAGCGCTACCTCGACTGGGAGCTGCACGACCCCGCCGGTCAATCCCTCGACGCAGTCCGAGGCATCCGCGACCAGATCGACACCCGCGTTCGTGACCTGCTCGACGAACTTGATCCCGTACGCCCCTGACCGTTCCCCGGTGCCATTGCATCGCCTACCGTCGAGGGGCGGTGAACGGGCAGAGCCGGTCACGCCGCTCGGCGGGGGACCGCGGCACAGTAGGTGTCCGGAGAAGGAATCAAGCGATGACCGACAATCGGGACGCGGTAGTGAAGCGGTACTCCGACCTCGCCCGCCTCGCGGCCGCCGGCGACCAACCCGTCAACGCACCTGCCGACACGCAGATCACCGGGTGCGGGCCCCACGCCTACAGCCTCCATATCGCCGATCTGGACGTGCCGGAGGGCGCGCTACGCGCCAGCCTGGCTTGTGGCAACCCTGTAGCCGCCGTCGACCTGCGGCCCGGCGACACCGTTCTCGACCTCGGGTCGGGCGGCGGGCTGGACGTCTTGCTGGCGGCCCGCCGGGTCGGGCCGGCTGGGCGTGTCTACGGGATCGACGCCAGCACCGACATGCTGACCCTCGCCCGCCGCCACGCCGCGCAGGCCGGCGTGGACAATATCGAGTTCCTGCACGGCTACCTCGAGGACGTCCCGCTGCCCGATGCGGCAGTCGACGTCGTCATCTCCAACTGCGTGATTAACCTGTCGACCGACAAGCCGCGCACGCTGGCCGAGGCCGCCCGCGTCTTGCGGCCCGGCGGCCGGTTGGCAGTCAGCGACGTCCTCGCCGACTCCGACCTTGACCCGCCACAACGCGCCGCAGCCGAACACGCGGTGGGCTGCAGCGTCGGCACCCTTACTCGACCCAACTACCGCGACTGGCTGCTGGCCGCCGGGTTCACCACCGTCACCATCACGCCGACCCACATCCTCACCGACGGGCTGCGCTCCGCGATCATCCACGCACGGACGCCAGCCGCCCCGGACGGCGTCACTATCCGACCCATGCGGGCCGGCGACGCCGAGCAGGTTCTCGTCATCTACCAGGCCGGGCTCGACACCGGCGACGCCAGCTTCGAGACCACTGCCCCGACCTGGGACGCGTTTATCGCCGGGAAGCTCCCACTGCACCGCCACGTCGCCGTCGACACCGGAACCGGGCGGGTCCTCGGCTGGGTCGCAGTCACCGCGGTGTCGTCCCGCTGCGTATACGCCGGCGTCGTCGAGCACTCTGTCTACGTTCACCCCGGCGCCCGCGGCCGCGGCATCGGCACCGCGCTGCTCGCCGCGCTTATCGACTCCACCGAGACCGCCGGCATCTGGACGATCCAGGCCGGGATCTTCCCCGAGAACACTGCCAGCCTCGCCCTCCACCACGCCGCCGGGTTCACCACCGTCGGCACCCGCATTCGCCTCGGCTGCCACCAGATTCAGGGGCATAACCGCTGGCGCGACGTCGTGTTCCTCGAACGCCGCAGCACCATCGCGGGGGCCGCTTGACAAGCCCGGTCGCTCGGCCGGAACAACACAGAGTCCCCCGAGCCGCGGAGGCGCGTCCGACCATCGCCACTGGAGGAATTCCTGTGAAGATTACATCGTCTGCGGTGTCGCTGAACGTCGACGACGTTCCGGCGTCCAGTTCGTTCCTCGTCGAGCACTTTGGCTTCCGCGAGGAGATGGCAGCCGACGGGTTCGCGTCGCTGAGCCGGCAGGACGCGGGGATCAGTGTGGTGTTCCTGCGCCGTGGCCTGCAGACGCTGCCCGCCGACCAGCGCGACGACCACGCCGGTGGCGTCATCCTCGCCTTTGTCGTCGAAGACCTCGAAGGGGAGCTGGCTCGGCTGCAGGACGAGGGTGTGGCCATCACGATGCCGCTCACCGAAGAGGAGTGGGGCGAGCGTGCCTTCCAGGTCCGCGACCCCAACGGAGTTATCGTGCAGCTCGTCGACTGGAACGCGTCCACCAGCGATCCCGACATGGAGACATATCGGGGTGATTGGGGTTGTCATAGCCCCGATATGTCTCCATGTCGAGGCTATCGGCGCGTCAGGAGTGTAGGGCTGACATGGCTTGCCAGGCATCCCAGGGGATGGTCCAGTCATAGATGTCGCCGTCGGATGCGCTGAGCGGGGTGGGGCTGTTGGCGACCTCGACCGGATCCCCGAAGATCGCAGTGTCGAAGTATTGCCGAGCATTCGCGGTGGACAAGTTTATGCAGCCGTGGGTCACGTTGGCTGAGCCTTGCGCACCGGTGGACTTTGGGTTGGCGTGTATGAACTCGCCGTTGTTGGAAATCCGTACCGCCCAATACATGGGTAGATTGAAATAGCCGTAACGGGGGTTGGTCATCAGCACCTTCTGAGACTTGCTCATGACCACGTGGATGCCATTGGTGGTGTGGCGGTTCGGGTCCGAGCCCAGCCCATAACTGGCCGGGAAGTTCATGACCTCCTGGCCGTCTCGAATGACGATCAAGCGGTGACTGTTGACGTCGGCTTTCACGATCTGGGCACGGCCGATGGTGAAGTGCGTGCTAAGGTCTTGCTTGCCGTAGGAACCGCCGCCGTATGACACGCCGTAAAGCTTGGCGGAGACATTGACCTGGGTGCCGGGCTGCCAGTATTCCCGCGGCCGGTAGTGCGCCCTGGAGCCGCCATCGGCGTCGGGCAGCCAGGCCCAGGATCCTTCGGTGGGAACGGACGTCTGCACCTGCAGCGCTCGCTCGACGGCGGCCTTGTCGGACACGTGGTCGTCGAACTGCAGGATGATGGGGGCGGCAATGCCGACGGTGTCGCCGTCACTGATGTTCAGCGTGGCGCGGGGTTGTCGCAGGGGCGCGACGGTGGTGAACGAGCCGGTGACGGGCACGGATATGCCGTCAGTGCCGGTTGCGGTGCCGCTCCAGGTGTACGTCTTGCCGTAGCCCAGTGGTTCGGTGCTGGTCCAGCTGCGCCGGTCAGCGCTCAGGGCGCCGGCCACAGCCTTGCCGTCCGGGCTGGTCAGCGCCACTTGGCGCAACGTGCCCTCGGTGACCCGCGCCGAAACGGGCACCGTCGGGCTGATGTTCACGGCCTTATCGCCCGGCACCGTGCTGACCTGCGCCTGCGGGCGCGGGGGAGCACTGGACGTTCCGGATGATCTCGCCACGTTGGTGCACCCGGCCAGCAGCACCGCCACGACGAGCAACACCACCGTCCCGACGACCCAACTCGTCCGGCCACTGTCCAGAACGTCCCCCATCATCCCCGCCGAATCTCGCCGATCGCCGCCATTACACAGAGTATCGAAGGTCGATCACAAACTGATGTCGTTAACGCCGCTGTTCGGTCCCAGAACTGTCGGTGTCGCCGTCCACACTGGCCCCCGCCAGGAAGGAGGGGGACCATGACGGCCATGACCGAACCAATCGGACTCGCCGAGGGTCGCCCGTTCACAGTGCACGACCTGGAGGTGATGCCCGATGACGGACGGCGTTACGAGATCATCGACGGGATGCTCCTGGTGACACCCGCTCCGGGCTGGTCGCACCAGGAGATGTCAGGGGCGCTTTACCGAGCGCTGTACGCAGCGTGCCCACCGGAGCTGCGCGTTCTGCTCGCGCCGTTCGCGGTGCGAACCGCTCCGATCAATGAGGTGCAGCCTGACGTGCTGGTGGCCCGGTACGACGATCTCACCGAAGCGTGCCTGCCGGTGGCGCCGGTGCTCGCGGTGGAGGCGTTGTCGCGCAGTACCGCGCTCAACGACCGCAACACCAAGAAGGCCCACTACGAGCGGCTGGGAGTGCCGTCGTACTGGCTGCTCGACCCGGTCCAGCCGGGTGGGCTCGAGGTCTACGAGCTAGACGAGCAGGGCCGCTATCAGTTGGCTGCCTCGGTGAGTGGTGACGACGTCTTCGCCGCTCACCGGCCGTTTCCAGTGCAGATCTGCCCGGCGCGGCTGCTCGATGGCCTGCGCCCGCGGTGACGTCGCCGTGCCGTACTACGACGAGACGAGCTGATGGGCTCGTTGGTAGGACACCCCCAGAGCCGTGCCCACGTCGCGCAGGCTCATGCCCTGTTCTGCCAGCAGCCGAGCGGCTTGCCGTACCTCAGCTGCAGCACTGGCCTGAGCCTGGCGAGACTGCTCGCGCAGCTGCTCAGCCTGCCTGAGGTGTGTGGTGACCTCGTCAGGCAGTGCGATGTCAGTGGCCAGGTCGAAGGAATCGGGCGCTGCGCCAGCCATCGTCGCGACGAGATCTCGCACCATCGGTTCGACTTCACGCAGCGTGCGAGCCTGAGTCCACCGATCTAGTTCGGCCACGTGGACCAGCCAGTACCGGTCGCCGCGTTCCACCCGGACGTGGTAGGTGGTCACTGCCACCACCCCTTTCCCAACTTGGGCTCGCACTCCTCGAATACCTTGCGCGCCAGGCGATCGTCGGTCTCACGGTGCCGGACGATGGGAATCATGAGGCCGTCGAGGCTGTAGATCGTGTGGTTCGCGCCCTCACGGGCCATGACCCCCTCGATGCCCTGGCGCCTGGCTTCTTGAGCGATCTTGCGGACCACATCCCGTGTCTTCACCAGGGTATTCTAGTGCCGGATTGACGCAAGGCTTCAAGGACGGCCTAGACGACGGGTGAATGGTGCTGGCACCACCGCGGGCGTGCACAAGCATCAGCGAGGAAGAGTGGATGACCGAGCTGTACCGGGCGATGATCAGCAGCACGACCAGGGACATGCTCGCCCACCGACAATAGGCGCTGGACGCGTGCCTTCGGCAGGACTTCTTTCCCGTCATGATGGAGCACCTGCCGCCCAGCCCGGACGACGCGGTGCGCCGGTCCCTGGGTCTGGTGGATGAGGCCGACGTCTACGTGCTGGTGCTCGGGCTGCGGTACGGCGAGATTCCGAGTGGCTACGAGAAGTCCTATACCCACCTGGAGCTGGATCGGGCGATCGAGCGGGGCATTCCGGTGCTGGTGCTGCTGACCAGCCCGCAGCACCCCTTCACCGAGACGGCCATCGATCTCGGTGCGAATGGTGAACGAGTGCTACGGCTGCGCAAGGAGGTGCGGCGCCGCGGCGTCAGCTACTTCTCCTCACCGGAGGATCTCCGTTCCCAGCTCATTGACGGATTGTCCGCCATTCGCCAGCGCCTGCCATCGCGCAGTGCGTTACCGCAGCATGCTTACCGTCCAGATCCGCCGCCGGCTTCTTTCGTGGTCGGCCCATACACGCTGCTGCAGACGACCGAGGTGATAGGTCGGCAGCGAGAACTCGACGTGCTCACCGACTGGGTCTCAGACCCGGGCAAGGACGTGCATCGAGCCCGGGTGCTCGTGCTGCTCGCAATCGGCGGGATGGGCAAGAGCGCGGTCGCGTGGAAATGGTTCCACGACATCGCGCCCCAGGAGCTGCCGACGCTAACCGGACGAGTGTGGTGGAGCTTCTACGAGACCAACGCCTGATTCGACAATTTCGTGCTGCGTACCCTCGGCTATGTCACCGGCCGGTCGGTGGAGGAGCTCAGGACCCTGCGGGCCCCGGAGCGTGAAGAACAACTGCTCGACATTCTCGACCACGAGCCGTACCTCGTGGTGTTGGACGGCGTCGAACGGCTCCTGCTGGCCTACAGCCGCTCCGACGCGGACCGACTCGCCGACGACGACCTCGACGAGCAGACCGCGCATGAGGTGGCCGGGGCGATGGGCTTGCCCCCCAGCGCCGCCAAGTCCTTCACCGGCCAGTCCCGGGCTGCGGATCACCGTGGACCCGCGCACCGGGATATTCCTGCGCAAGCTGGCCGGGCTGCGCGCAAGCCGGGTTCTCATCACGAGCCGGCTGTTCCCGCTCGACTTGCAGACGGTGACCGCCGAACCCGTGCCCGGCGCGCACGCCTATTTCCTCGGTGGGCTGACCGACACCGACGCGGTCGCCCTCTGGCGCGCCATGGGTATCACGGGCAGCCGGGCAGAGCTCATCGAGCTGTTCGGGACCTTCGACAACTACCCGCTGCTTATCCGGGTGCTCGCCGGCGAGGTCGCCCGGTTCCGCCCGGCACCTCGCGACCTCGCCGCCTGGCGGCAGGCCAACCCCGGATTCAACCCATTCTCGCTGCCCCTGGTACAGCGCAAGGCGCACGTGCTGGAGTACGCGCTTGGCGGACTCACCGAGCAGGAACTGCGGGTCCTGCACACCGTCGCTGCCTTCCGGTCACCGACGGTTTTCCCGACGCTGGTTGCGCTGCTGGTCGGTGACGATCGCCCCTGCGCCACTCAGGCCGAGCTGGACCGGGTGCTCACCGATCTGGAGGACCGTGGTCTGCTCGGCTGGGACCGGATGAGCAACCGCTACGACCTGCATCCCGTGGTGCGCGGGGTGGTCTGGTCCTTCCTCGACCCAGATGCCCGCCACGGCATCGACCTACATCTGGCCAGACACCTCGGAGAGATCCCTGAGGTGGATGACACGGCCGTTACCTGCCTCGATGATCTTTCAAACACGATCGAGCTGTACCACACGCTCGTCCGACTCGGCCGGCCCTTTCCCGAGGTGCTCATCAAGCCGACCCGGCGCGCCGAGCTAACCTGAGCCCGGCGCGCGAGATCGGAGCAAGGCGTTGCGTACTTGAGTCCGAAGGCTCAGCCCGCTCGGCTGAGGGGATGACGCCGGAGCGCAGGAGCGACTAGCGTGATTGCCAGCAGGGCACCGCGGGTGTCAGGCGAGTCGCAAGGCTAGGCGACCTGGGGCATACCGGGACCTGGCCTTACGCGTATCCGGGGCCAGATCAGCAGTCCGTGATCACATCGATCTCGTGAACGCAGTCGTCGAGCGCGTTACGAGAAGTGGAGTCGCAGAGGCGGTACGCACGCACGGCCCCGGCCAACAGATCGGCGGCCCACAGGATGGGCTCGCCACTACCGTGGTCGTGATCGACGTGGAAGCTGCTCCCCTTCGGAAGCAGAAAGCGCGCACCCGCGATGGTGCGGGCAACGACGACGATGCGGACAGGTCAAGCGTCCGCGGAGCCTATAAGAGCCTGTTGGCAAATGGTCACGCTGCTTGTTGATCGGGCGCAGAGGCTATGGTGCGGGGGCTTCCCCATCGGGGATGGGGTGGTGCGCCGGAGGTTGCCCGGGCCAGTTTCCGGGTCATGATC
>JALZHU010000162.1 GCA_030860695.1 Actinomycetota bacterium | reverse complement strand
GAGAGATGATTTCTCTCTCCTCGGCACGAATCTCCGCACCCCGCACTGACAATGACTCCCTTCCCTCTGCCAACAGGGACAATATGCTATCAATCTCGATGGTGCACTCACCCTATGACACCAAGGAAACAAGAGCATCTCGTCAGGTTTCAAGTCCATGAACAAATGCTCTTACCTCAACTGCGGTCGAGGTCAAGCAGGACGCGTAAGGCGCGCTCGGACAACCAGGGCAGACCTCCCGGCCATCCACTCGGGTCATCACTGATGATCTCAACGTGTTTGACCCAGCAGCTCACCGGGGCGCCCGAACCGTCGCCGCCATCTTGCCTGTGCAGCGGCCCGGTCAGCGGCAATAGCGGACGTTGGCGCGCGTGCAGTCGTGCAGGGCAGTGAAGTCAATCCGTCCGTCGCGCAGGGCGACGAGTCCGCCGTCGACGACGGTGCCGGGCGGCAGCTGCGCGGCGAGGGCGTCGGCGACGTCGGGGAACAGGGCGGTCAGGCAGCGCTGCCGGCGGGACTGCAGGTGGGACCGCCGCTCAGCGAACCCGCGGTCCGACGAGGTGACTGAACGTGCTCGGCTCGGGCCTCGTCGCTGGTTCAGTCAACGGTGCGTCCTGGGTCAGCGTGCGTGATACCACGTACTTGGGGATGTCGTTCATACGGTCGGCGAACGGGTCGCCGGCGCGACCGGGCCAGGCGGCGGCCATCGTCTGCCAGGTGCGCCGGCCAACAGCAGCGTCTCCGTTGTCGCCATGACCTCATCGATCACCGACCCCATGGCCTCCGGATCGAAGTACGGCATCGACCAGCCACCGTGGGCGTGACCACCTCCCCCATCCGCGCTGTGGTGCGGCTACTCAGGTGGTGGGCAGTCGGATGATCTGGTAGCTCGTGTTCGGCTCGGGGGTGGTGGTGAGTCTTCCGTTCACTGCGTAGAGGAACGGGCCGGACGCGGCGATCGTTGTCGGAACGTCCAGGGCTGGGTCGGTGATCGTCCTGGTGAGGACCCCGTTCCGGTAGGTGGAGTCGAGCTCGATCACTGCGACGTTGTTGAGGTCCTGCACGGCGTAAAGGGTGCGACCGCGCAGTAACAATCCGTTGCCGCAAGACAGCTGGGCCCCACCAAGATTGACGGTGTGGGTAATCCCGCTGGCCGGATCCACCGAGAAAAGCAGCCCGGTGTTGGACTGCACGACGATCAACTGTGCACCGTCTGGTGTCGCTTCGATGCCGTTGGCGTTCGCCCGAGGGACCGATGTGCAAGCGGGACCGCTTTCTCGGTAGGTCAGATCTCCCGTAAGCGGCAGTGCGCGGACCGAGCCTGGGCTCGGGAGATCACCATTCGGACCGAACGGGACCACATACAAAAACGGCCTGAGCGAATCGGTGAAATACGCTGCCTCGCGGGTGACCACGACATCATTGATGATGCTGCCGCCGGCCGGTGCGGCCTGGTAGTCGGCCAGTCTGGCGCCGTTCGCCGCGTCATAGACGGTGGCCCGGCCGGTGCGGCCACCCGCAACGAAGAGCTGGTTTCGACTGTCCACCTTCATCCCGGGTGCCGAGCGGCCCGGTTCGCCCGGCACCAGCACATCGCCGTCGCCAGTGCGCAGATCGCCTCGGTAGACGGCGCCGTCGCGAACCGATCCCACATAGAAGGTTGTGCCCTGCCCGGTCGCGATGCCCTCCGGTTGGAATCCGTCTGGGAGCCTGATCACCGAGGATGGGGTTGCCGGCGGTGCGCTTGCCGGCGGACCGACCGCCTCCGGCGCCGCGCAACTCACGGCAAGCGACGCCGATCCCACCAGCACGATCACAACTGCGGCGATCAGCATGCGATGCGAACAAAGTCCACGAGTCAAACCGGCCTCCCCACCTACCGGGCCTATGGTGGCCAACTCTACGGTTGATGTTGTGACCCTCGCAGCACATAAGCGAAGACCTTCCGGGGACGTTGCTGCACGTGGCGAAAGCCGAAGCAGGCGAGGTGCCAAGCACTCGGGGCCAGCTCATCGAGAACATGCGGGTACACCGCGGCCTTGTCAGTGGTGGTCCTGACCGGGATGACCTTCATAGTGGCCAGCGCTCGGGTGACGAAACACCGAGCCGCGCCACTATCTCCCCGGGTGGACACATACATGTCGATGACCTGCCCGAACCGGTCGATCGCCCGGTAGACCTAGCGCCACCGACCAGACACATTGACGTACGTCTCGTCCAGCCGCCAGCGATCTCTGAACAGGTGTGTCAACATCGAACACCGCCCGCAAAGCGGCCCTATCCGACCCCGCGTATCAGACCCTTTTTGCTGCTGCGCACGGTGTTCACCGTGGCGCCAATCCTCTTTGGGCTCGACAAGTTCACGAACCTGCTCGTGGACTGGCCGATCTATCTGGCCCCGTGGATCGAGGGCATCATGCCCGGCACCGCGCAGCAGGCGATGTACGCCGTGGGCGTGATCGAGGTCGTGGCCGGGATCGCAGTCGCGATAGCACCGCGGTTCGGTGCCTGGCTGGTAGCAGCCTGGCTAGCCGGGATCATTGTCAATCTACTGACCTTCCCGGGCTATTTCGACATTGCGCTGCGTGATTTCGGACTGCTCGTCGGCGCAGTGGCGCTGGCCCGGCTGGCCACCCGCTACACGCCCAACTGGCGCACGTCCTCAACCAACGTGATCGCGCCCTGGCCGGTCTGTGTTCCCTGCCCCCACCGCGAACGCAGACCCCTGGAGGGCTTGGTGCGCCGCCGCGGCACCAAACCCTTCAGACCCCTCACCAAAGGCCCGACAAATGAGCATCATCGATCCAACTGGATCGCTTACCAGTGATCAGCACCTGGTGCCCAACTTTCAGTCTAATCTTATGATCACCGATGGACGATCCGCCTACCGGCCGTCCGGAATGGCACTTGGCCAGGCCCTCGCGCTAAGGAAGAACAGTAACAGCAAATCCGTCCGCTCATCGGCAGAAGAGTGCGTTACTGCTGTACGGCAGGCTTGCAGAGATGTTCCGCTGGTGGATCGGCAGGCGGACGGACCCGGACCCTGCTGAAAGGAGTTACGGCGCCGGTGAGGCGGGCATCCGTGAACTGTCCGCCACGTTCGGGAGTATCAAACAGCAATGGACTGTCAAGGACGTCATCGCTACCGCCGATAAGGTGGCCGTCCGCGCCACGAACACCGTCGAATAGGACAGTTTCCTGGGCATACCAAGCCATGGTCGCCGGCAGGTATTCACCGCGATGTTCATCCACCACATCACCGGCGGGTTGATCACCCAGACTTGGCGCAACGCCGATGACCTAGGAAGGCTGCTCCAGCTCGGCGCACGCATTGAATCCAGCCACCCAGAAGGTTAGGGACGTGGCCGACCTCAATCGCTAACGCGAAAAGCGGTGAGAAAGCGCTAGAACTGTCTTCTCCAGACAGTGTCGCCATTATACAGCAGCGGGATGAATAACTTTATTCGTTGCTCCGCCTGCCTCCGAATCCCCCGCATCAGTCCGCTCAGTACGGTCTGTGCTGGCGCACGGACAGCGGCAGGAGAGGACATCGCGCTCGGCGATTAGGCCGATTGTCGTGTCCAAGTAGAGGATCCAGGATACATATGTCGGTGACGGCAGTAGCGGTCTTCTGAGTCTGCTTGTAGTTGATCCTGCCGGTGTCGCTGCGCGACCATTCCGGGATGGGTCGCGCGGGGATTGCGGGGGATGCTGCCACTGGCCAGTTCACGGGACTGCTAATCGGCCTGGTGTTCGGGTTGGTCTTCGTCGAAGTGAACAGCGGCGATTTGGCGTCCAACTGGTCATTTTGGCTGCGAATCGCCGGCGCGATGATCGCTGTGATCCTGTTCGTCGGCCTGCTACGGCGACGGCGCTCGCTGGACCAGGTCGGGCAGACGGCGGGTTGTTTCCCACCGGCGTTACTGGGTGGTGGTCGTTGAGGTCGTGGCCCTGCTCGTGGATTTGGTGATCATCAAGCGGATCTTGGATGCGGACCGGTTCGTCGTGGCCTGGGTCGCTGTCGTCGTCGGAGTGCATTTCTTCGGCCTGGGCTCGCTCTGGCGGGACAGGCCGCTTGACCTGGTGGGTGCGGTGCTGGCCGCGCTCGGCTGGCCGGTTTTATCGTCGGTGCAGCCAGTGGATCCGCCGCCGCGATCGCGCTGGTCTCCGGGGTCGGGTCGGGCGCAGCATTCTTCCTCAGCGTCGGCCTGGCGCTGCTTTGAGGGCAGCCATCGTCAACCGGTGAGGGAGCCTCTAGCCAGACGGTGTCTTTTTGGGCTGTAGGGCGCTGGTCACCCACGACAGTGCCTGGCAGACCGCGCGGCGGGAATCGTCATCGTGGTCGAGGGTGTCGAAACCGTGCTGCCCTCGGCCACATCGATGACCTCGAGGGATGCACCCTGGGCCGCTGCGGCGGTGATGAACGCCGCCACGGTTTCGGCAATCTCGGCCTGCTCGTGTCCCACCCGGGTCAGCAGCAGCGGCAGATCACCGACTCCGGGCAGCGCCTGGATCAGCTGAAAACTAGAGGGCACCCCCCAGCCGGGCAGCGGAGCCAAGATCGGGTAGGTCAGAGCGATGCACTGCAGCCAAGGTGGTGGGTCCGCCAGCCAGTGGGTGACCAGCAGCCCACCGCCGGAGAAAAACCACAGGGCCACCCGCTCGGCGTCCACTCCCTCCAGTGCCCGAGCATGCTCCACCGCGACGCGCACATCGGCCGCCGCGATCGGGTAAGCGGCGGTGTCGTACAGCCGGTGGTCAAGCGTAACCGCGATCAAGCCGTGCTGGGTGACAGCAGAGGCGTAGCCGACGAATCCGGGCCAGTCCCGCGGCGTGGGCCGCAGGTCAGCGGGCACCGGGCCGCCGTGTACCAAGATGACGACCGGACGCCCAGCGCCATCGCTGGTCCTCGCCGGTCGATAGACGTCGAGATTCGCTTGGCGCTCGGGGTCAACCCGGGGCACATCGAGAACAAACGGCTGCAGATAAGGAGGAGCGTCGCTCACCGCTGCAGCCAAGCACGAAGCACAGCCCCGCCCGCACCAGATTTCGGCGTCATAGCCCTACTCGTCAGTGTTCTTCCCAAGGCATCACGTAAGGGCACCACATCGCAGCAATCCCGCGATCAACAGCCACAGCTCGACGGGCCAGCCGATCGAAGTAGGTCAGGTAGAGCTCGTCGAGGTGAGGGTGGCGTGCTCTACCGGCGCCGCTTCTGGCATTCGGAGCTCGCCCTGGACCGCGTCGCCCGACTCGTTGGCGACGACCCAGCTTGGGTACTGGTCCACGCCGATCAGCAGGGCATGGGCCTCCGCGTGTCCGGCTCCTGTGGGTCGCCCGGAACGTCGGATCGATGTTCACTGTTCCCCCTGTTCCGTATTGGGCGGTGCATGGGACGGGCCGCGCCGGATGACGAGTTCAGGCCGGTCGGTAACGAAGTGGCGCAGCTCCGTGTCCGGCCGTAGGGCAAGGTTAGCCATCCGGCGCTGTTCCCGGACGATCTTGACCGTCATCAACTTCAACCCATGGTAATCGCCAAGGTAAAAGTGCATTTGTCCAGCTCGCAGTGAGACTGTGAAAGTGGGACAGGGCCCTCAGGACATGCTGTCTTTGCCGGAGCTACCCTCGGTCTTCTTAACGAGGGGATCAGCCTTCTCCTTGGCCTCCTCGACAAACGACTCAGTCCTCTCAAGGACCTTGTCAACGAGCGGCTCAGCATCCTCGCGTTGACAGTGCAGCCGTCTCCACCGAAGCACGTATCCCGCATCAAGCGAAGTCCGATATGCTGGGCGTTGGCCCGGAGCACGGAGCACGGACCTCAACCCTTGTCTGGGTTCAGATGATGGGGTGTCGTTTTGGCTTCAGGTGATGGGTGACAGTGCCTAGCCGATTTTGCGGTTGGTGGTGTGGCACTTACCATCCTTCACCGCGTGCGTGCCCGATCTGGCGGTCACGAGGCCTCGAAGTTCGATGGCAAGTCTGTCTGTTGTGCCGAGCGGTTGAGGTCCGCTGGCCGGAGTCGGAAGACCTGCATGGTCAGCCCAAAATACTTGCTGGTCTCCCCGACCCATTCCATGCCGTTGCGACGCACCGTGGCTGCGGCACGAGTGTTATCCGGCCTGACGACCGCGAAGATCTCGTCCCTGTCCTGGCTGAATGCCCACTGCGCGAGAGCGTATGTCGCCTCGCTGGCATAGCCGTGACCCCAGACCTCGGGATGTAATTGCCAGCCGATTTCCAGGTCCTCGTTACCGGGCGGCAAGGGCAACAGGATCCCCCCACCTATCACGCGCTCATCCTCCAGCCGCTGGATGCACCACCGGCCCGCGGGCGGAATCGCCCGGGCGTCCTCGACGATCCACTGCTGCAACAGCAGCTGCATAGCCGGCAGGTCAGGAACCTGGCCCATGATCGGGCTAAGCCATCGTGCAACCTCGACGTGCCCGAACACGTCCAGTGCCGCGGGCGCGTCGTCGATGTGCCAACTCCGCAGCATCAGTCTGTCTGTGACCAGCCGCTGAGCCATATCGCAGCCTAGCCCTCGCGACGACGGTCTGGAGAGATCCGAGCCTCATCCGTGCTGCGAAGGTCACCGAGGGGAGTATCTCGTGCCAGATGATGGGTGCCGGAGTGACCTCTTCAGTCCGCGGGCGGACAAGGCCGGCGGCAGCCGGGCGAATCCTCGGAATCGCGATGGTGTTAGCCGTGATACGCAGCGCGACGGACGCCATCGGCTGCTCGCGACAAGAGCGGCGCTGCGCCAAGCCATTGGTGATCGGGCCGTCGACATAAGTCCACAGCAATCATCAGTCCCACGGCAGCGCGGTCGTCGCGTGTTTACCTAGGGTGATCCGCACCCGCCCACGCTGACCAGGCTGGGCAGGCAGGGTACAGGCGTTCACCTCAGCGAGACACTCCAATACCCGCCATCCAAACGACCCGGTGGGCAGCGGCTCCGCCCTGTCCTCGACGTCGACTTCAGCGACCATCTCGATCCGCTCGGGACGAACAGTAAACCGGCAGCCCAGCAAGGCACCCTGCGCGGCGATCCGGACCAGCATGGCGCAGGCATCGTCGACCGCCATCCGCAGATCATCGACCGAATCGACCTCGAAACCCGCGCGGGCCGCCAGATCGACAGCGACCACGCGAATCACCGGAATCACGACGGTGCTGGCTGGAGTATGCAGCTCGATCGACAATACCGGCTGCCCCTGGGAAGAAGTAACCTGCGCCGGGCCACCGACAATCGAACCGCCGCTATCCACAGGCATCACCACGCATGGCAATTCCGCATCAGCGGCGACGCCGGTTGGTGCCTGCCATCGTCGTCTCCTTCGGCGATCAGCTACCGCGAGTCGGGATAGGGCAGCGCTTCCGGATCTCAAGAGGACTTCCCGACGTCGACACGATCCAAACTCCCCAGAGACCGGTCCCCGCCGAGCTGGGCACATGTGCGAGCTGCGCGAGCAAGCTGACAGGAGTCAGACAACGGAGTCAGACATGGTCGACTCACCGCTGCCTTGGCCACGTGTCTTGGCTACTTGTCTGCTCCCCGGATGTCCTGGAGATGTCCTGGTGTCTAGTCCAAGTCGAACAGCCAACTCGAACCAGCTCTGCCTGGTTCCTGCCTGGATGACCCCGGGCATTTTATGTCTGGGCATTTCGGGGGCACTAGATGGCGACCCAAGACACAGCCCCGACTCAGCGCGAAGTGGCAGCCTCACTACCCAACTGCGCGGATCTGACCGCCAGTACGCGGACCCGCTGTGGGCCAGCCGGCGTGGTGTAGTCGACGCTATCGCCCACCCGATGCCCAAGCAGCGCTTGCCCCAGCGGGCTGCTTGGCGTCACCATCGCGTCATCGTTCTGAGCCAACCCCGGAGATCCCAACCAGACCGCCTCTCGGCTCCCGTCCTGGTATTCCAAGTCCACCGTGGCGCCGACCCCGATCCGACCAGACCTCGCCTGTCCTCGCAGCTGCCGGAATTCGACCAACAGCTGGTTGATCTCAGCTATCCGGTCGCGAACCCACTGCAGCTCATGGACGCGTTCCAAAAGTTGAGCCTGGTCCGCGCGGTCGCTGGTTATGTCCCTATCGCCGAAGCTGGCGATGAGCTGCTGTTCTCGCTCCCCCAGCTTGCGCCGCTCGGCCTCCAGTCGCTGCTCGTTTGTCAGCCCGGCCTGTCCCCGTGCATCCTTGGCGACGTCGCTGGCGTCAGGTGCTGCCCTCGGTGCGGGTACATGAGGGTCCGGTCGGGTGTTGGGCACCACGCCACCATGATGAACAGGCAACGGCTGCGTTTCAACCGGCATAACACAGGGTGGCCGGCACGCGTTGACCGCAACACCGCCGGCAACAATCCCGGCACAGTTGCATTGAGCGTTCGGGTCACCGAAGTGATTCACTCGCCCGCCCAGAAGCCACGTAGCAGACCTTCAAATGCCCGGTTTATTACGGTTCTCCAAGGTACCCGAGGGGCCTGCGTCCCCACTTTGAGGTACGGCGAGGACGCCCTTGGCCTTAATGCAACAGTGCCCTTTCGGGTCCTCGTCCGCGACCGGGCCAGCCAGTTCACAGCATCCTTCGACGCCGTCCTGGCCGATGTGGGCATCCGCGTGGTCCGGATACCTCCGCGTTGCCCACGAGCGAACTGCTTTGCCGAACGGTTCGTCCGAACCCTCCGAGCCGAACTCACCGGCCACATACTGATCGTAAGCCAGCGGCACCTGCGTGCCGTGCTCGCGGAATACGTTCGGCACTACAACGAACGACGGCCCCACCGCGCCCGCGACCTTCGCCCACCCACCCCGACCGACCCATCCCGTGGCAAACCTCAGTCATGAACGCATCAAGCGCCGCCCGGTTCTGGGTGGATTGATCAACGAGTACGAACGGGCGGCATGGAGCCGCTGCTCAGCAGCGGTGGCCGACTTCTGGAATCCCACGTGCGGCACCGTCGTGATCCACTACGCCCCACATGAGCCGGTGGCGCTGCGGCTCTACCAGTCCAATACCGGCGAACCGGTGTTCCTGGTCCGCCCCGACGGCCAACCGCACGAGCAGTACAGCCAGCCCTACGGCAACATTCTCGGCTACGGCTACGCGGCCCCGTGGCAGCAGCCCGGCAGCTGGATGATCTGGGATCACTACTGCACCAGCCACAAAGAAACCTGCCTCGGCTGGTCCACTAACCATTACCAGTCCCGGGACAACAAAGTCCAACATGCCCGATGGGAAGGTCCCCAGGAGGCGGTCCGGTTCATCGCACCCGCCGGACCGGATCAGTGCGCCGCCGGTCAGGTGCCGATGTACCGCTTCGCGAACTTCAAGGGTCGCGACCGTGACTACATTGTTGGCACCTCTGCACCAGCCAACTACACCGATTACAGCGAATTCCTCGGCTGCCTCTGGTCGCCGTAAATCCAGTTAATACAACGGACCGGGATGGGAAAGGCTTCCCTTGTCGTACTCCTGGCTCGCGCTGGACACCGGCCAGCGATTACACGGTCGTCCGCCCGATTTTGTCGTTACGGCGTGCGGATTGCGATCGTCTGATCGCGGCCGGGCCCGACTCCGATGGTTGAGACTCGGATTCCGCAGAGTTCTTCGAGTCGGACTATGTAGGCCCGGGCGTTGGCCGGTAACTCGTCGGGGGTGCGGCAGTGGGACAAGTCCTCCCACCAGCCGGGTAGCTCCTCATACACCGGTACCGCATGGTGCAGATCGGTCTGGGTCATCGGCATCTCGTCGGTGCGCCTGCCGTCGACCTCGTAGGCCACGCAGACCGGCACGGTGTCCAGACCGGACAGCACATCCAGCTTGGTCAGGAAGAAGTCAGTGATTCCATTCACCCGCGCCGCATAGCGCCCGATGACCGCGTCGAACCAGCCGACCCGTCGAGGTCGGCCAGTGGTCACCCCGACTTCTCCGCCGGTCTTGCGCAGTCGCTCGCCCATAGCGTCGTGCAGCTCGGTGGGGAACGGGCCCGAGCCGACCCGCGTGGTGTAGGCCTTGAGAATCCCCACCACGGCGGTGATCTTAGTGGGGCCGATGCCTGACCCGGCGCAGGCCCCACCCGCGGTCGGATTGGAGGAGGTGACGAAGGGATAGGTGCCGTGGTCGACGTCGAGCAGGGTGCCTTGGCTGCCCTCCAGCAGCACTGTCTCGCCGCGCCGCAGTGCCTGGTCGAGCAGCAGCCTGGTGTCGGCGATCCGGTGCACGAAGTGCGCGCCCTGATCAAGCACGGTGTCCACCACCTGCTCGACGTCCAGCGCTCGCCGGTTGTAGACCTTGACCAGGACCTGGTTCTTGTACTCCAGTGCAGACTCAACTTTCTGTCGCAGGATCTTCTCGTCCAGCAGATCCTGGACTCGCACCCCGACCCGGGCCACCTTGTCCTGGTAGGCGGGCCCGATGCCGCGCCCGGTGGTGCCGATCTTTGCTTTGCCCAAGTAGCGCTCGGTGACCCGGTCGATCGCGACGTGGTAAGGCATGATTAAGTGGGCATCAGCAGAGATCAGCAACCGCTCGGTATTCACGTTGCGGGCTTCTAGGCCCGCTAGTTCCTCGAGCAGCACGCCGGGGTCCACCACCACACCGTTGCTGATGACGTTGGTCACGCCCGGGGTGAGGATGCCCGACGGGATCAGGTGCAGCGCGAAGTCCTGGCCGTCGGGTAGGACCACGGTGTGGCCTGCGTTGTTGCCCCCCTGGTAACGCACCACCCACTGGGCCCGCTCACCGAGCAGGTCGGTGGCCTTGCCCTTGCCCTCGTCGCCCCACTGGGCACCGATCAACACGATCGCCGGCATGTGGTACTCCAGTGTGGTCGATTTGGGCGCGCTGACTGAGCGTAGACCTCCAGGGGTGAACGTGGCTGGGGCTGTGGTGGTGACCTGCGGGTCTGCTCGATGGCCCGGTGTTGGGATGGCAGAGCTGGTGACGGCGGTGCCGGCCCGTCCCGGGCGCGTGGCGCCTGCGGCGGCGGCCTCGCTCGCGCTACGCGGTGAGCCGGAGCGGGTGCCCCTAGTGCATGACGACGCGGGTGGCGTGCTGGTGGGGCTCGGCGTGGTGCGGCCACTGGACGGGGTGGGTTACTGCGACGACGAGGTGGTGCTGCGCGGGCGAGCCTCCCGGTTGGAGGTGGCGCCGGACCGTGCGCTCGGGCTGGTGGTCCGGGTAGTGCGCCGCGGGCTGCTGGGGCGTCGGGTGCGGCATGCCGCCGGGCGCGCCGTGCAGCTCGGTTGCCGGCCGGCCAGCGTGTGGCGTGACGACGTTGCCTCCCGCATCACCGACCGCTGGACCTGGTACCGGCACACCGAGGACTGGGCGGCTGGTTCGGCGCACGACCTAGGCCCTGGGCGAGCTGGCGGCCGCAAACGAGGTCAGACTTCAAAGTCGCCCATTCCGCCGAGATCGTCCATCCCCGGATCGCCCATCTCGCCGCCCGGCTCAACGCCAGGGTCGTCGACGGCCATGTCCTCGCCGCCGGCCATCGCGTCGCCTGCCAGCTCATCACCGAAGAAAGCGTTGGCGATCGCGGTGCCAATGAACGCTCCTGCCACGCTGGCGAGCAGGCTACCGGCAATCATGCCGCCCATCCCCATCCCGCCGCGGCCCCCACCCAGGGCCCGTTCCATGGTGCCGGGTTGGCGCATCTCGGCGCGGGTGGCCATCCGGGCGAGGGACTGTGGATCGTCGGAAGTGGCGCGCTCGGCAGCGGGCACGGCGTTGCCGAGGTCTTCGAGCACCTTGCGTCGCTGGTCAGGGGTCAACTTCGCGAAGGCCTCAGCGTGGGCCTGCTCTACGGTCTCGGGCGGGGCGGTGCGCAGCATGTAGCGGTAGCGCTCCACCGCCACCTCGTCGGGATCCCGCCCCGAGGTGCCTGCCTGGTACCGCGCCCCTGGCTGGTCCGGCGGTGTGGCAGGACGTTCGGTGCCGCCACCGAACCCACCCAGACCACCGCCACCGCGGGTGCCGTCGCCGGTGAGAGATCCGAGGCGTTCGCGAAACTTGTCGAGCAGGCCCGTCGAAAGAGTGTCCTTACCTGTTGTGTCACCTGTTGTGTCGGATCGGGCGGGCCGTGATTGCGCCAGCCCGCTGACGTCGGTCACCTACCGCTTACGACCCTACAGTTCGGCCCGCGAGGATGTCCCCGGTATCAAGGCCTGCGGTCCGGCCTCGGCAGGGTGACAATGCCGCGGAGTTAGCGGTTTGGTGATCATGTCCAGGAGGTGGTGGGCGTGTCGCTTCTCGGGTCGGGTGAGAGTGGATGGCGCTTGTCCCGGTGCAAGGTTGTTCGTGCTGGTTGCGCTGCGCCTTGTCTTGTCGTAGAGCGGCTACTACCGGGGG
>JALZHU010000161.1 GCA_030860695.1 Actinomycetota bacterium | reverse complement strand
CGGAACCCGCGTCCGACCCCCCACCACCAGAACCCGACCCCCACGCTGAGATCCCACCGTTCTGAGGGTGGCTGAGTTGGCCTGAATCGCCGGGTGCCGTCCCGGGTCCTACGGCTGCGCTTGGGTAGCGCCCCGAGGGGGTACCGACTGGGTATGACCGGTGTGAGACGAGGACCGCGCGGGATGTCTGCCCGCGGCGGGGCGCGAAGGGCGGGAGCCGAACATCGGTCCAGCCCGGATGGTGCTCATGCCGGTAGCACGCCGTTCGCCGGCGATGCGCGGGAGTCGCCATTGGCCCCTCGTCAGGAACGCGGTCATCGTCTTGTGCGGTTGGGAGGCTTTGCTTGGGCATTGCTTGGCATCGCTGGCCTGCTCGTGCTCGGGTGGTTGGTGGTGAGCCGGCTCGCGGTGGTGTTGATCCCAATGCTGCTGGCGCTGTTCCCCGCCGCTCTGCTCGAACCCGCGGTCGACTGGTTGAACCGGCACCGGATACCTCGCCCACTGGCCACGTTGCTCACCGTGGTGGTGGCGGTGGCCGTGGTTGGCGGGGTCTTCGCACTCCTGGTCCCGGCGTTCCTCGCCCAGCTACCCGCGCTGACTGACTCACTGGTCAGCGCGGGAGATCGGCTGCGCACGTTGATCGACCGGTTGCCCTGGGCGCAGGCGGGCACAGTGAGTGACCTCGTTCGGCAGGGCGCGCAGGCGGCCTTCGGCGGGGTCGGCACTGCACTGATGACCGGGCTGAACTTCCTGGTCGGCCTCGTGCTAATGGTTGTGATGTGTGTCTGTTACCTGACCAGCGGTCGGCGCATCGTCGGCACTGGCCTGGCCCTGCTGCCGGCTCAGCGGCGGGCCGCGGCCCACGAGCTCGCCGACCGCGTATGGCACACGCTCGGGTCCTACACCCGGGCCCTGTTCTTGGTGGCACTGTTCGATGCGGCGTTCACCGGGCTTGGGCTGTGGTTGCTTGGGGTACCACTCGTGCTGCCGCTGTCGGTGCTGGTCTTCTTCGGCGCGTTCGTCCCCTATATCGGCGCGTTTGTTGCCGGCCTGGTTGCGGTGCTCGTCGCGTTCGCCGATGGGGGCCTGGGTACCGCGCTGGGCGCGCTGGCGGTGATCATCATTGTGCAGCAGATTGAGGGGAACGTGGTGCAGCCACTGCTCATAAGCAAGGTCACACGGCTGTCCGCGTTCACGGTAATCGTCGCCGTGTCGATCGGCGCCACGCTGCTGGGCGTGTTAAGGAGCCTTGATAGCTGTTCCGACAGCCGCCTGCATCGCGCAGGCCTTCGCCTTCGCACGCGAACGCATGCCGCACGGAGCCTCGTGACAGCCGGTGTGGAGCTTTGTCCTAGGCGAGTCGTTACCTACCTTGCGTAGCCCTGCCGCATGTCCTGGACGATCCGCGGCTGATCGAGTGTCGAAGGGGCCAGCTGCTGCGGGCTCCGGTCACGAGGGAAAACCGCGGCGGCACGCAGTACCGCGCCGTCGAGGAACCGCAGAGGTGGGGCATTGGCGGAGATCCTCAGCTCGGGCGGTATCCCGCCGGCCTGTGCCAGCACGAAGCCCCAGTCGCCGAAGCTCGGCACGTGCACGTGGTAGGGCGTGACGGCCAGCCCGCCCGAGGCGACCGTCGACACGGTCCGCCAGTAGGCCGTGGGTGTGGAGTACGGGCTGCCGGACTGCACCACCACGAGACCACCGGGATTCAGCGCTGCGGCCACCAGGCCGTAGAACTCGGTGGAGTACAGCCGGCCGAGCACGGGGGTGTCCGGGTCGGGCAGGTCCACGATGATCGCGTCGAACCCGTGTGCCGGCCGCTCGCGCAACCAACGGAATGCATCGTCGACCACCAGGTGCACCCGCGGGTCGCGCAAGGAGCCGTCGTTGAGGTCGGCCAGGCGGGTGTTGGCCAGCTTGATGACCGCTGGGTCCAGCTCCACCTGCACCACCTCACGCACGGACGGGTAACGCAGGACGTCGCGGGCGGCGAGGCCGTCACCCCCGCCGAGGATGAGCACCCGCCGCGGATCGTGGGCGAGTGCCGGGTGGACGAGCGCCTCGGTGTAGCGGTGCTCGTCCACACTGGAGAACTGCAGGTCCCCGTCCAGGTACAGGCGCACGTCGCCGTCGCGTTCAGTCACCACGATTTGCTGGTAGTCCGAGTGCTCGGCGGCCACTACCGGATCCGCATAGAGTCGCTGCCGCGCCGTCACCTCGATGTCGGCCGACCGCACGATCAATACCCCGAGCACGGCGGCGGCGGCCAGCAGCGACGCGGTCGCCCCATGCCGCGCCATCCGGCTCATCTGCGAGCGCAGCAGGAACGCCGCGACCACCGCCGCAGCGACCAGGTTCACCATGCCGGTCAGAGCGGCACCCCGCACCTGCCCCGCCAGCGGCAACAACACGAACGGCCAGGTGAGCCCGCCCAGCAAGGCACCGGCGTAGTCGGCGGCGTTGAGATTGGCCAGCACCTTGCCCGCACTCTGCGCGTCCACCCCGCTGCGGCCGGACTGCAGCAACGTCATCAGCAGCGGCACCTCGGCACCGACCAAGATCCCGAGGACCACGGTCGCCGCTACCAACACCGAGGTGCTAGTGCCGTAGAAGGAGAACGTCACATACAGCGTCACCGCGCTGAGACCACCGGTGACGCCGAGCAGGATCTCGACCGCGACGAACACGGTGGCTGCGTGCGCGAGGAAAGGCTTGGCGAGCAGTGCGCCGGCCCCCAGCGCCGCGACGTAGCCGGCCACGATAAGCGAAGTCTGCGTAATGCCGCCACCGGTGAGGCTAGCCGACAGTGTCAACAGGACAAGCTCGTAGATCAGCCCGCAGGCCGCGCACGCCGCGACGGCGGCAAGCAGCAGCGCACGTGAGCCGCGGCCGCGCGCAGCGACCGCCCCTTGAGGGCCGAACTCGACAGTGAACTCGCCCATGAGATCAGGACAGCGCGGCGGCGTTCACGACGCCGATCGCCACCAGGGTGATCCCAACGGCCCAGGCCGCGCCGCTCATCCGGGGTTCGTTCACCAGGTTCCGCAGGTGACCGGGCACAAACACGTCAAGCAACCGCAGGGCGACGGCCTGCAGCACCACACCCAGTAGCCCGTAGACGGCCGAGTCGACCAAGCCCTGCCCGAGGCTGTCTGCGCTCGTCGCGATTGCGGTCACGACGATGATCGCCAGCGCCAGGTGGTTTGCGCCGAGCAGGATCGCGGCGTTCGGGTTGCGATCAATGTACACCTGCATGCGCAGGTTTCCGGGGGTAAGTAGATCGAGAGCGAGAAAGCCGAGGCTCAGCACCCCGAAGCCGATGACGAAGTAGAGCAGGGTCGCAAGGACTCCCTGGCTCAGCAGATCGCCCGAGACCGACCCGAACTCCAGGGCGCGGGGCGTCGTGTTCACGTGCTTCTCCTGGGTTGTGGGGGCTGGCAGGGGATCATTTCAGGTCTCCCGGGCCGCCGGATCCCCCCACCGGCGAGCCTGGGCGAAAGCCCGGGCCAAGGAACGCGAAGAAGCCGTTGCTGAAGCGGTCGTCGAGATCCTCGACGCGGACGGTGCTGCCACCGAGCGCGGGGCTGACGATCACGATGTCGTCGTCATAGCGCAGGTACTCCGAGCCGCCGTCTGCTGCGCGCGCCGCCGGGTTGACCGCGTTGACGATGGTCGATGTCGTGGTGCCCACGGGATCGTTGGAGCCGTAGATGGCGGTGTCACCGCTCCTGCTCTGCAGCACATAGGTGTCCTCGATGAAGTCCCGGACGTCGTAGCCAATGCCGCAGCCGGCGAGTACGAGGACGGCCGCGAGCAAGGTCGTGGCCAGGGGCCGCGCTCTCACGGCGGGATCCACCTGCTTCGCGTGGTCACGATTGAGCCGCTCTCCTCACCGGGATACAGATGCCAGCTCTCCCAGGTCCAACCGCCGACGAGCAGCGCGCCGGCCGTCATCGCTGTCATCGCAATCCCACTGCCGGGAAATGCCCCGCACAGCCACGAGTCGCTGCTCTCGGCAAGACCGCGCAACCTCGCTGCGGTCTCCTCGAGCTCGACGCGCGGCACCTTTCTGGTGACCGTGGTCAGCTGGTAGCCCCCTAGTTCCGTGTGTTGCGGCAACCGCTGGCCACCGGCGCCGACGGCGTCGCACGACACCTGCTCGGTGAGTCGGTACCCGGGCAACGTCGCGGTGACGATGTGCGACGCACCCAGCACGCCGAGGGTGAGCAGACCGCCGCGGCCGTCGCGAAAGCTGATCCCAGCCAGCGCAGCGGGGGCCGGCGCGTACAGGAGCAGGCCCAGCGCGTCAGCGGCGACGTCGCGGGGCTCCACCTCAAGCAGGCGCACGCTCATGCTTCCGGCGCCGAGTGATAGACCGTCAACTCGCCCCTCGTGACCGACCGGCCGGTGGAGACCTCCCAGGACTGCGTCGGCGCCCAGCGCTCGAACGCGATCATGCTGGTGCCGTCGGACGTCGCGTAGTCGGCGTAGTCGACCGACCCGCTCGGCGGTGTGCCGGTGGTGCCCTCCGCGGTGTAGGACGCTTTGCCGCGCTCGATCTGCCGGTGCACCCGGTCGTCGAGGATCACGTCGCCGTCCGGGGTCAGGCCCGTACCCTCGCGCCGCATCCACAGCGTCATCTCCAGCTCTCCTTCGTCGTCCTCGACGCTGAGCCAGCGGCGCCCGGTGGAGCCGTCCAGCAGGTGCTCCCGCCAGGTGGTGCCACCCTCGTTAAGGACGATGGTGCCGCGAACGACGTGGTCGATCCCGGCGTAGGTGACGATGTCGCCTACGCCGATCTTGTGCGGGTCGTAGACGTCGGGCTGGTTCGCAAGCGGGTCCACCCGGCCGGCCCCAGGGGATTTCGAGGCTTTCGCGGACGATCGGGACCGCAGCACGAAGACGATCACGCCGGTGATCACGGCAAGCACGAGGACGGCAAGCAGGAATTCGATCATCCGGCGGCTCCTGGAGACGTGCGAACGGACCAAACCGACGGTATCGCGCTCGACGGCACTGTCGAAGCCTGAGCTGCCGGCTTCCGCGGCATTTCACACTGCGTCGACAGGGCGACCCGCTTCTCGCCACTTGAGCTAAACATCGAGGGGTCAGTTGCCAGCGGGGCGGCCGGCCGATTTGATAGGTCTGCTCCGGGTAGTCGGGTGTTACGACTGAGCCGGGATACAGGCTGTTATCGGTATCACGCTGGGGGGCGATGTTCGTGACTTCCCTCTACAACGCCCCGGAGACTATTCGTGAGCGTCCCCCGCGCTTTTCGGCACCGGCGCAACGATGAGAAGGTGGCGAGTCGCCAGCGGGGCGGTGGTCCTCCTCGTACTGGTCACGTGGATTGTGACGGCTGTTCGCCTGCCGGTGCTCGTGATCAGTCCGGGCACGGCGCTTCCGGTCGGGCAGCGGGTGGAGTTTCCTACCCGGCCCGAGGACGAGCTGTCCGGAAAGCTGCTGCTGACCACCGTACGGATAAGCCAACCGAACACACTCGAAGCGCTGGGCGCATGGCTAGACAATGACGAGAACGTTGTCCCACGCGAGCATGTGATCCCAGAAGGGATGGATGCGGAGGAGTACTTCCGGGCGCAACGCGAGGTGTTCGAGCAGAGTGGCCAACTCGCGGCGGCAGCCGGGCTCCGCGCGGCTGGCGAGACGGTGTCGGTATTGGGTGAGGGGGTGCAGGTTCTGGCGGTGTTGCCGGACGCCCCTGCGGCGGGCGCGCTGCGACCGGGCGATGTCATCACGGCTGCAGGGGGTAAGCCAGTCGGGCTAGCGCCGGAGCTGGTGGCCGTGGTGGCCAGCCGGAAAATCGGGGACAAGCTCGACCTCACTGTGCGTCGTGGCGGAACAACCCGGAACGTCGAGGTCACGGTGGGCAGTTCAGAGCAGCAGCCGGTGCCCGCACTCGGAATCGCAGTCGGCACGGTCGGCTTCGATATCGAGCTGCCGTTCCCGGTCGAAGTGGACGCCGATGACATAGGTGGTCCCTCGGCCGGGCTATTGATCGCCCTGACCGTCTACGACTTGGCCGATGCCGGCGATCTGACTGCCGGCCGCATCATCGCGGGCACCGGCACGATCGATGGGCAAGGAAACGTCGGTCCGGTCGGCGGGGTGACGCAGAAGATCGAAGCTGCGGTCGACGCGGGCGCACAGATCTTTCTTGCCCCACCTGAGGAGGTCGAACAGGCCCGAGCTGCTGCCGGAGCCCGCCTCCGGATCGTCGAGGTTGCGACCCTGCAGGAAGCGATCGAGGCGCTGGGCAGTCAGCCTTCATGATCGTGGGCGTGGGAACTGCGCTGGCCATTATCCATCGGTGAGGACGACGGCCGCATCGGGTTCGGTGACGCGGAAGCTGAAGCTTTCTTCCAGATAGAGGGTCACCAGCTCGGCGTCGTGCCGACTATAGCCGATCGAGAAGTCCTGCCCGATGTCGAGGATGAAGTCGCCGCCCCGCTTGCTCACCACTAGAGCACCGTCCAGCCCAGGAGCTCGCACCACGTCTCCGCCGAGGATCCGGGTGAGATGCTCCTGCAAGGGATAGCCGTACTCGGTTGCCTCCACGACGCGGGTATACCCCTCCGCGCTGATGGCCAGCGCATACGGACCCTCGATGCCTGCCTGGCGCAGCAGGTCGGTTGCCTCCGCAATGGCGTGCGCATAGGCCTTGGCGTCCTGCCCCAGCGTCATTGAGGGGTGGGCGCTGGCCTCCACGATTCCGGTGATCCCGGCTTCCGGCCAGCCGTGGAACACGGCGCGGTTCTCTATCAACGCGGCCTCGTGGGCGGCACGGTCAAGATCGGCGTAGTCGACGTCGGTGGCGCCGCGCTCGGCATCTTGCAACCCGGAGCACTCGACGGTGAAACTCACCCGGAATTCATTCAACGCGAGGACCCGTCGTTGCCGGGCGATAACCGTCTCGGATTTCGTGCCTGGCGGTGCGGTTTCCAGCGATGTGGTACGGCCGAGGTTGGTCGCGGAGTGCGCCCAGCCATGCGGTCCCGACCAGTCGACGAGCCGGCGTGCGGCCAGCTGCGGCGTCAGGCGGTTCGTAGCTTCGTCGTCGATCTGTTGCCACCCAGCGGCCGGGATCGGTGCGTACTTACGTAACAAATGATCTGTCATCATCAGCGTCCTTTCAGATCGCCGATTCCCACCGAGCCGCTCCGCGGTTGGAAGAGCAGCCATTTCTACTTCCCCTCAGCCGAGCGCGTTGATCAGTTCCTGGCATGTGTTCTCGCAGCGGCGGCACGCTTCGGTGCAGACGCGGCAGTGCTCATGCCGAGAGGAGTGGCGCTCACACTCGTCGCCGCAGGAGTGGCAGACGGTGGCACAGGCCTGCAAGACAGTTCGCGTGATGTTGGCGTCGTAGCCGGTGTGCCGGGACAGGACGCGCGCCGTGATGGCGCAGATGTCAGCGCAGTCTTCGTTGGAGCGAATGCACTTGCGCAATATCGGGAGCTGGTCGTCGGGTTCGGATAAGCAGGCGTCAGCGCATGCAGTGCATGCTTGCGCACACGATAAGCATTCTTCGATGCAGCGGACCAGAGCATCACGATCCACCCCGCCCAGGTCTGCGGGGTAAGTCCGGATCATCTCAGCCGCAGCAGTCATTCTCTACCTCCCGTTATCGGGTTTGCCGGCCCGCTAACCAGGGGATCCACCGAGAACGCCGTCCTCGCTGAGGCTGTGCATGACGGCGTTCGGGCCGTCGAATGAGTCCTTCTGCAGGTTGCTCAACGCCTCCACAAGATCACTGCTCGCGCCGTTGGCCTCAGCGTGGTCGGCCAACTGCTGCGGTGTCCCGGGGTAGTCGAACCCCTTGAGCGACTTCTGTACTTCAGTGACCTGAAATCCCATGACCAAGGGATGCCCGCTTCCCGCGGCTCCTACACATCCAAGGCTCAGCCGACCGCGCATCCCCGGCAAGTTGATCACTACCAGGCCTAGCTTCGGCATGATTCCTCTGGTCGGCGAGGCAGCTGGCGGTTGAGTTCGCGCGAATGGGGTATCCGGTGGCCATGGTGAGGGTCGGCTACTTTCTGTCCTCTGAGGAGTTCGGGCCGCATGAATTGGTGCGGCAGGCGCGGTTGGCTGAGCAAGCTGGCTTCGAGGGGCTGTGGATCTCTGACCACTACCATCCCTGGCTGCGGGAGCAGGGGCAAAGTCCATTCGTCTGGTCGGTGATTGGTGCGTTGTCTCAGGTGACGTCGTTGCCGATCACCACCGCGGTCACCTGCCCGACGATCCGTATCCATCCGGCGATCATCGCCCAGGCTGCGGCCACCGCGTCAGTGCAATGCGAGGGCCGGTTCGTGCTCGGAGTCGGCACTGGCGAGGCGCTCAACGAGCACATCCTCGGTGATCGGTGGCCGCCGTGGGATGTGCGCGCGGAGATGCTGCACGAGGCGGTCGAGGTGATCCGCGCGCTGCACGCCGGAGGAGAGGTTACCCATCGCGGGAACCACTACACCGTCGAGAATGCGGAGATTTTCACTCGGCCTGAGCAACCCATACCGATCTACGTCTCTGGACTCGGCCCGGCCGCTGCGCAGCTTGCCGGGGAGATCGGTGACGGCTTCTGCTGTGGGATGCCCATCAGTGAGCTGGTGCGGACGTTCCGGGATGCCGGTGGTGGCGACAAACCCGCGCAGGTCGGCATGAAGGTGTGCTGGGCTGACACCGAGGAGAAGGGTGTGGCCACGGCCCACCGGCTGTGGCGCAATGCGGCAGTGCCCGGCGTCGCCCAGACCCTTCCGACGCCCAGGGACTTCGAGGCGATCAGCGAGCTGGTCACCGAGGAGATGATGGCCAGCACTGTCACGTGCGGCCCGGATCCGCAGCGCCATCTGGACATGGTGGGCAAGCACATCGACGCCGGGTTCGATGAGATTTACGTGCATCAGATCGGGCCGAACCAGGAGGCGTTCTTCGAGGGCTGGGCGAGCGAGGTGCTTCCTCAGCTCCGCTGACCCGGATCCAGGTTGTCCTGCGCGCGGTACCCGTGGCCGCTCGCCGCACTCCCTCCTCAGAGGCTGCCCAGCTGGCTACGGCGGCCCAAGCCGGAGCGGGGTCAACGCAGCCGGGTCGACTGCGATGTCCGGCGGGGGTGGTTGGCCAGTGATCACCGACGCCCCGATCGCCGCCAGCGCAGGAGCAGCCTCGATACCGGAGCCACCTTGTCCGGCAAAGAAATGGAAGCTGGGATGTTCCGGTCGGCTGCCGACGACTGGCGCTCGGTCGGCCACGAATGAGCGCAGCCCAGCCCAGACTGACTGCACCGAGCGCAGCCCGAGCGCTGTGAGCCGCTCAACCCGTTCCAGCGCCCGTGCTACGTCCTCCGGAGCCGGACGGGCATCGCCTGGCTCCACAGGGGTTTCGTCACACGGCGAGAGCAGCAGGTGCTCGCCCTCTGCTTTGAAGTAGCAGCGCTCGGCCGCCTCGACAACCATCGGCAGCGCCGTGGCGCCGCGCAGCCGGATCCGGCTCGGATCAGGTACCCGTGCCACGACGATCGTTCGCCGGAACGGCTGCAGCCCGATCGGCGGGACCCCCGCCAGGCCGGCAACGACGTCAGCCCACGCCCCCGCCGCGTTGACCACGTCTGCGGTATCGAGCACCTGCCCGTCACCGCAGCACACGCGCCAGCCGCCCGAGGTCGCCGTCAGCCCGGTGACTGGCGCCGAGGCGAGCACGGTTCCGTTCCGGGCGCGCAGCCCACGAACATAGGCCTGGTGCAGGGCCATCGCATCGACATCGCAGGCCGCCTCGATGATCGCCGCGCAGCGCAGTCGGTCCGGCAGCAGCATGCCGCAGCGCGCGACTGCCTCATCCACGGGTAGCTCGACCGGAGCATCTGGCTCGGCGGTCCGCTCGGCGAGCGCAGCGCGCAGTGCGTGCTCGCCCGAGTCATCAAACGCCGCCCAGATCACCGGACGAGGGCTGAGCAGCGGCGGCCCACCCAGTTCTTCCGGCAGTACCGCGAACCGCGGGCCGCTAGCGCTGATCAGCGCTCGTACCGGCGGTGTGCCGTGGCCAGGCACATACATCGCCGCTGACCGGCCGGTGGAATGGATGGCAAGGCTGGCCTCGGCCTCGGCCACCGTGACCCGGCGGTGCGCGGCGAGTTCGTAGCCAATCGACACCCCGGCGATACCGCCGCCGATCACGACCACGTCGGGATTCGGATCCACCGCAGCAACGCTAGCGACTCGGCCCGTTTCGTGAGCCGAGGGCTCCTGCGAGGAACTCCGGACTGAGTTTAGGACGATGCGGGTAGTCCAGGACAACGCGGAGTATCCGGTCGAGCGGTGAGCGAGGACCAGCATGGAGCTCGTAGCGGAAACGCCGTACCGCTTCCGGATCGAGCGGCACGGGGACATGCGGGTCCCCGGGATTGTGCTGGCGTCGAAGACGCTGCTGCCGGACGCGAGTGCGGACCGCTCGCTGGAGCAGGTGGCGAACGTTGCCACGTTGCCGGGCATCGTCGAGGCGTCTTACGCGATGCCGGACATGCACTGGGGTTACGGGTTCCCGATCGGTGGGGTCGCTGCCACCGACGTGGCCAACGGTGGTGTGGTGTCACCGGGTGGGGTGGGGTTCGACATCTCCTGTGGGGTGCGGCTGCTCGCCGTGGACCTCGACCGTGCCGAGTTCCCGGTGGAACGGGTCATGGACGGGCTGGACCGGGCGATTCCGCGGGGCGCCGGAAAGGGTGCGGTGTGGTCGCTGTCCGGCCGAGCCGAGTTGGAGCGGCTGCTGCTCGGCGGGTCGCGGTACGCCGTGGAGCAAGGCCACGGCGTGGCTAGAGACCTTGAGCGCTGTGAAGACGGCGGGGCTGTGGACGACGCCGATCCAGCGCAGGTCAGCGCCCGCGCGGTGGAGCGAGGCCTGGGCCAGGTCGGCAGCCTCGGCTCCGGCAACCACTTCCTTGAGGTGCAGGCCGTGACCGAGATCTACGACGCGCATACCGCGGAAATCTTCGGGCTACGCCACGCCCAAATCTGCGTGATGATCCACACTGGGTCGCGGGGGCTGGGTCACCAGATCTGCACCGACCACGTCCGGGCCATGGAGCAGGCCATGCCCGGCTATGGCATCAGCGTCCCGGACCGGCAGCTCGCCTGTGTCCCGGTCGACTCGCCCGAGGGGCGGGCTTACCTTGGAGCGATGGCGGCGGCGGCCAACTACGGCAGGGCAAACCGCCAGTTACTGGGCGAGGCTGCTTGCTTGGTGTTCCAGCGGGTGACGAGCCGCCGGCCCGAGCTGATCTACGACATCTCGCACAACCTAGCGAAGATCGAGATCCACGAGGTCGACGGTAAGCCGAGGACACTGTGCGTGCACCGCAAGGGGGCAACCAGAGCTCTGCCGCCGGGGCACCCCGAACTGCCGGACGACCTGCGTGAGGTCGGGCAGCCGGTACTGGTCCCGGGATCGATGGGTACCGCGTCTTACGTGCTTACCGGGGTGCCCGGCGGTGGCGCGTTCTACTCGACCTGTCACGGCGCCGGTCGGGTGCAAAGCCGGCACCAGGCGGCGCAGTTGATCGGCGGCAAGGAACTACGCCGCCGGCTGGAAGAGCAGGGGATCGCCGTGCGAGGTTCCTCGGCCCGTGGCCTCGCCGAGGAGGCGCCAGCGGCCTACAAGGACGTGACCTTGGTCATCGAAGCCGCCGAGGGCGCCGGGCTGTGCCGCTCGGTCGCTCGGCTGGAACCGCTGGGTGTGGTCAAGGGATGAGCAGCCCACCGCACCACCCAGCGCGGGGACACCGCACCCTGCCACATACCGCCGACCTCCGCATCGAGGCATGGGCACCGACACGGGAGGCGTGCCTCGCTGAGGGCGTGGCCGGCCTGGTCGCGAGCTTCGTCGATACCGCGGGAGCCGAACCGGGATGGACGGTTACGGCGGATCTCGCCGCCAAGACCGATGAGGAGGCGCTCGTCGCGCTGCTGGATGAGGTCATCTACTTCCTAGACACCAAGTGCGCCGTGCCGCTGGCGGTCGACGTTGAGCCGGGAACGAACGGCGTGCATGCCCGCCTGCACCTGGCCGCCGTGGACGGTGTCGAGCTCATCGGCGCGGTACCTAAGGCGGTCACACTGCACGAGCTCCACGTCACCCGCGGTCCCGACGGCTGGTCCTGCGGTGTGACGGTGGACGTCTGAGGCGGAGGTCACACCGGTGGAGCCGGCCGATGGTTCGTTGGCCCTGGTGGTCTGTGAGCGATATCCCAAGCTGACCGCTGCCTTCCCAGCACGATCCCCGCCTGGTGGCGCGCCTGGGAGGGTCAGCAGCCGATGGCGAGGCGGACGCCGGCCGCGGCGAGGCGCTGGGCGTGGG
>JALZHU010000429.1 GCA_030860695.1 Actinomycetota bacterium | reverse complement strand
AGCCAACAACGACAACCCGAAACCATTCATCTGGACTGCCACCGCAGAGCAAATCCTCGCCAAGGTCGCCCGCGGACGAGTCGCCCTCCAGCAAGTGCAAAATCAATAATGAAACACTACACTAGGTAACAGGGCCAGTTCGCTGAGCACCACGTGACTCTCCTCCTCCAGCGCCGCCGCTTCAGCAGCCGAGGGCACGAACGTGTTCGGTTCCGGGATCTCCCACGGAAGGATCGGGCTCTCGGTCGCCTTGCGGCGCCTGGAAGGGATGCGAGGGTTAGAACAACGAAAATCATTCAGCGCCGTCCGATGCAACCATGCCAGCGGGTCGCGGACGGGATAACTGACCTGCAGCAATGCAGCGAACGCAGTCTGCACTGCATCATCGGCTTCATCCTCGGTAGCACCGGCCAGCCTGATAAACCGGACCAGCATCGATCTGTTCGCCCGATACATGGTGTCGAAGTCCAAACCGCCCTCCGTGATACCCGACTGGATCCTCATAGACTTGCGTCTCTAGTCATCGGCAACACGTCGATCACGACTCCTTCCAGGCTCACGCGCTAGGCACCAGATAGAGAGCAAACAGCCCCCATTCGTGACACCCAACCAAGACCCGCAGGTCACAGGGTCAGCGATCGAGCCTGGACGGCGCCGAGGATGGCACAGCAGCGGGTTGACTGGCTCTGCGGCCAGCTGTGGAACTGCACCGACTTGCTGCCCTCAATGCTGCGCATCGATCTGGATCATGCCGCTGACACCTACGGGCAGGCGGCACGACTGATCCACGCGAGGCGGCAGCGCTAGCCTGGAGTCGTAACCTTCACCGGAAGCAATGCCCCGGGGCGACGGCCCCGGGGCTCCGGTGAGGGACTCCCGGTGAGGTGGTGTGCGTGCAGGTGGTGGATGCTGGCGACGATGCACGAATGATGGGTCGGCGCCTGAAGTTAATCCGCCAGGCCCGGCGCAAGTCGCAGGAAGTGGTCGCGGGGCTGGCCGGGATGAGCACGGCGACCCTGAGCCGGATCGAGAACGGCCTGCGCGCGCTGGACAGCCGCTCGGAGACCGTCGCGCTGGCTAACGCGCTGGGGGTGGCACCGTCCGAGATCACGAGAATAGACGAGCCGACGCCGGGTAACGGCGAAGGCCCTGCGGTGAAGGCAGTACGCCGGGCGCTGATCGCGGTCACTCGTGATAACCCAGCCGGGCTAGTCGTGCCGGTCGATGTGCTGCGTGCCCGGATCGAAGCGGTGGTAGCGGGGCAGAAACGGTGCGAGCACGAGATGGTGGGTCGCGAGCTGCCCGCGTTGATCCGTGACCTGCATACCAGCGTGGGCGCAGGGCGAGATGTCCGAGAGTTGCTTGCGATGGGGGTTTTACTGCACGTCCAGGGTTCGCACGCATTCCTAGGCGGCATGGGAGCGCCTGGTGATCTGTGTTGGCAGAATGCCACACTGGCCCGGCAGCTCGCCCGGGAACACGGCGGCGCTGAAATGCTCGGGTTAGCCACCTTCGGTGCCACTAACGGGCTGTTGGCCGCGGGGGAATTCGACGAGGCGCTCGCCGAACTGGACTCGGTGACCGTGCCAACGACCACCTTCGAGGCCGAACAACTCGATGGCATGCTCGCGCTGTCCCGATCACTGGTGGCCGCTGCGGACAAGCGCCCAGCGGATGTCGATGCCCCACTGGAGTACGCAGACGAGCTGGCAACGCGCACCGGGGAGGGCAACGCCTACTGGCTTGGTTTTGGGCCGACCAACGTAGGGGTGTGGCGGATGGGAGTGGCGCTGGAAGCACGCGACTACCCCACGGCCGTCAGCATCGCGGAGACGCTGCAACCCCAGCGGTTGCCCACCGCCACTCGACGAGCGACTTACTGGGCCAATTACGGCCGGGCGCTGGCCCGGATCCGGCGACGCCACAACGACGCCGTGCGGGCGCTGCGCCAGGCAGAACTCATCTCACCACCCCGGGTGCAGCGCCACCC
Source organism: Actinomycetota bacterium (assembly GCA_030860695.1). GTDB lineage: Bacteria > Actinomycetota > Actinomycetes > Mycobacteriales > Pseudonocardiaceae. Next base: position 1,312 of record JALZHU010000429.1, on the reverse strand, counting down.
CTTCGTTCGTGACGTGCTCGCCGAATTACTCGGAAAATCCCGCAGAGACGCCGCAGGCGAAGAGTTGCGGGGGATGGCCCATCGGGCTGGTTTGCCTGTGTAGCCCATCCGGGTGAGCTTGCACCACTGCAAGGTCGCCGGGGGTTGATCGGTGATGGTTGCCGATCATGGGCGACACCACCACATCTATTGATCAATCGCTGCGCTGGTTCCTGCGGTCGTTGGGTGATCACGACACCCATCACGGGCGACTACGCGACGATGGCACGGTGCTGGCGCACTGCGGTGCGCTGTTTACACCCCGACCCACACTGCGGATCGTGGGGCCGCCACCGGGAACGCTGGTCACCGGTGACCTCGCGCTGAAGGGCAAACCCCCGGACCCGGACCAGGTCTGCGCGGAGTGCCGGCATAGCGGTGGTGGCCAGTGACCGCGGAGAAGTCGCACCGGTTCGCCCTCACCGGTCGCGACCCCGAAGGCCGCAACCGCACGATCATCTTGTGGCAAGAGGCCGACCTGGTGAACGGCAAGGTGGTGCGCCGCGTGGTGCTGACGCTGGACGCCACAATGACCACCGCGACCGTATGCACCTGTCCCGAAGCCGTCGAAGTAGCGGAGGCGATCTTGGCGGCGGCCCGGTGAGCGCACCCACCCAACAGTGGGTGCTCTCACCCACGGACGGGAAAGCGCATCTACTAGCCGTGGAAAGCCCAGGAGATTACCTCGTGACCAAGTGTCAGCAACCACTGCCTGCGGACGTGCTCCTGCATAACCACCTGCCGAGCCGTCATCTCTGCCAGGAATGCGTCACCGCCTACCTGCTCCCCCATCCCGTGTTCGCACGTCAAGCTCCGGCTGCCCGCCGGTCGAGCGATACCCCCGAATCAGCTCCCGGTGGCCAGCCGGTCCCAGATCCTCCCGCCACCAATCTCCCGCTGCCGGGGGCTCCCGCGCCACAGTGGGCGCGGTGCCCGATGGATCAACACCTACACCTGCTCCCACCGGACGAGGCTCAGGCTGCGGGGATCGAGGGGCACGGGCGCGCGGGCTGCGGCCGGCTGATCCCCCGCGCGGGACTGACCATCGATGGCGCCTCGGTGGTGGGATGGTGCTGGAGCTGCCTGACGGTAGGGACCGCGACCAGGGACGTGTCATGACCAGCAAAGGTCAGCCCGTGAGCGAACCACCGGTGTGCACCGGTGATCCGTGGATCGATGCCTACCTGCGGTTTCGGCGGGCCTGGCTGGATGGCGCGACAGAGGGTGAACTCACCGACCTCGCCACTGAGTGCAGGCGCGGCCTTCCCAGCCC